>JBIKIB010000164.1:0-7673 GCA_044361845.1 Chitinophagaceae bacterium
TAACATATCAAAAATCATGACCAAGGTTCCCCAACGTGCCCCCAAAATGCGGAAACTGTTGGTAGCACCTGCATTCCCACTTCCATAGTCACGTATATCTATATTGAATCTGGATTTACTTACCCAAACAGCAGTCGGTATCGAACCGATGAAATATGCCAATATGACCAATGATAACTCGTTCATCAAAAAATCTTTCGTATGTACCTTTTTGTAAATTTAAGAAAAAAATAATGAAGCGGCTTCAACTAAGTGAGTGCTTTCAAAAGAACTTACCGCTTAAACGCCAGTAGGATCCAATTATTTCTTTCTTTAAAAATTGCCGGACTACCGAAAAATTTGGAAAAAGCTACGACCATGTCCTCTTTGTCAGATGATAAAAGTCCACTTAAAAAGAGCGTACCGCCCGCAGACAGGGCAGCTTCAAGCATCTCGCGATTATCCAATAAAACATTACGGTTGATATTGGCCAGAATGATATCAACTTGGCGTCCGGCAGGCACGGCTTCGGCACAATAGAGGTTTATGTGTCTGCATTGGTTATTCACGATATTCTCCGCTGCATTCGTCAGACTCCATTCGTCATTGTCGATAGCCTCGATGCTTGAAGCACCGCATTTTTCCGCCAGGATCGCCAGTATACCGGTTCCGGTTCCGAAATCAAGCACTGACTTGTTCCTAAAATCCGTATTCATCATCTCCTCCATCATCAGCCATGTGGTCGCATGATGCCCGGTCCCAAAGCTCATTTTGGGCGTGATGATGATTTCGTGCACAACATCCTCCACAGGGGCATGGAAGTCAGCCCTCACGGCCACTTTCCCCGGAATCAGCACAGGCGTAAAAGACGACTCCCATAACTGGTTCCAATTTTCTTCATAAATATCAGATAGCGAATACTTTACATCAATCAATTCAATTTTTTTATTGAAGTCGATCTCATCAAAATCTTCCGCATTAATGAACGCACTCAGTGATTGCTCCTCTTCCTGAAAACCATCAAAACCTGACATTGACAATAACCCGATCAGTAGATCGATGGTTGATGGGTCAGATGTTTCAAAACGGGCACAAATATATTTTTTATTCATAATGAAAAAAGGCCATCTTTTCAGATGGCCTGTATTTTATTTGTTGTCAGGAGGCCTTTGTCCCCCACCCTCTCGGGTGAATTCCGGTTTAGGCATCAGTACCTTACTACTGAGTTTGAATTTACCTGTTTTGTGGTCCACGCCGATGAGTTTTACTTTGACAGTATCACCTTCACTGAGGACCCCGGCAAGAGATTCCAACCGCTTCCAGCTTACTTCGCTGATATGAAGAAGCCCTTGTTTTCCGGGAAGGAATTCCACAAAAGCACCATAAGGCATGATGGATTTCACTTTTGCATCATATACTTCACCCTCTTCAGGCACCGAAACGATGCCACGAATCCAAGCCACGGCTTTGTCGAGTCCTTCTTTAGCCTGGCTGAACACACTCACTTCACCCTGGTTACCGACTTCTTCGATATTGATCGTCGTACCGGTTTCCCGCTGGATCTCCTGAATGATCTTTCCTTGTGGGCCGATGATCGCACCAATGAACTCCTTATCGATGAAGAGTTTGATCATCCGTGGTGCATGTGCTTTCACCTCGGTGCGTGCTTCGGATATGCAATCGTACATCGCATCCAGAATATGAAGACGACCTTTCCTTGCTTGTTCGAGTGCTTCACGCATCGTCGCCATGCTTAGGCCATCGATCTTTATATCCATTTGGATCCCGCATATACCATCCCTGGTACCGGTCACTTTAAAGTCCATGTCGCCCAGATGGTCTTCATCACCTAGGATATCCGTAAGGATCGCATACTTACCATCCTGGCGGGTAATAAGCCCCATGGCAACGCCACCTACGTGTTTGGCGATGGGTACACCTGCATCCATCAATGCCAGTGAACCAGCGCAAACCGTTGCCATGGAAGAGGAGCCATTTGATTCCAGAATATCACTCACGATCCTTACCGTGTATGCATAGTCGTTACCAGGCATCATTTGCTTGAGGGAACGAAGTGCAAGATTGCCATGACCTACCTCACGTCGGCCAGGGCCACGAAGAAATTTGACCTCACCAGTGGAATATGGAGGGAAATTATAGTGCAGGATGAACTTGCTGTAAACCGATTTGGCGGCACTTTCCACAAGGAGTTCATCTAAAGGAGTACCAAAGGTGACAGTCGTAAGTGACTGGGTTTCACCACGAGTGAACAATGCTGCTCCATGTGGAGAAGGCAGTGCGTCGACTTCCATATTGAGCGAACGAACCTCGTCGAGTTTCCTGCCGTCAAGCCTGATCCTATCGTCCACTATGACGTCCCTTACGATTTCCCATTTCAGGTCCTCGAAGTATTTCTTCATGAGCTTCTTGTCAGCATCAGTGACTTCTGTGCCAAGCGACTCGACCAGTTCTTTCTTCAGCTGATCGAAGGCAAGAGACCTGTCATTTTTGCTGCTGGCTGACCTGGCGATCGTACGGATCTTTTCCTTGGCAAAATCGGCCGCTTTCTGGATCAGTTGATCTTTTTGAGCTGGTTTCGGGTAATCGCGTTTGACTTTGACTCCGACTTTTTCCCTCAACTCTATCTGTGCTTTGATCTGGGCTTTGATGGCTTCATGTCCTATTTCAAGGGCCTTGATAAAGTCCTCTTCGCTGCATTGCTGTGATTCGCCTTCCACCATCATAAGATTCTTATCGGTGGCTGCGATCATGAAGTCCATGTCTGACTTTTCAATTTCACTCCGCATCGGATTGACGATGAATTTGCCATCAAGCCTCGCGACGCGCACTTCTGAGATGATTTCTTTGATGGGAATGTCAGACACGGCAAGTGCAGCTGAGGCGGCAAGACATGCAAGGGCATCTGGCATTACTTCAGGATCCGATGATACCAGGGTAATCACGACTTGCACATCGCAGAGATAATCTTCCGGGAAGAGTGGACGCAGTGCCCTGTCGACCAAACGGCTCACAAGGATCTCATAATCATTGAGTCTGCCTTCTCTTTTAAAGAAAGATCCGGGTATCCGTCCTGCGGAGGAGAATTTCTCCATGTAGTCCACTGAAAGCGGAAAGAAATCCTGACCTTCCTTTGGTTCTTTGTTGGCGCATACGGTGGCCAATATGACACATTTTCCCTGCCGGATCGTAACGGAACCATCTGCCTGGCGTGCCAGCTTTCCTGTTTCTATGGTTATGACCTGTCCGTTCCCTAGGTCAATCGTGGATTGAATGGGTTGTTGAAGCATAAGCTTGTTTTTTTTAAGGATGCGCTAAAAAGCCGAAACCCAACTTTTCAGTTGGGATCAGACATTTACAGCCTTGGGGTTATTTCCTAAGTCCTAATTTCTCTAGCAGTGCACGATAGCTGGTAAGATTATGCTTGCTGAGATAGATCAGAAGGCGTTTCCGCTGTCCGACCATGGCCATCAGGCCTCTGTGGGAAGAGAAATCCTTCTTGTTTTTCTGAAGGTGCTGTGCAATGTGATTGATCCTTTCTGTTAGCAGTGCAATCTGCCCCTCAATGGAGCCTGTATTTTTTGCGTTACCGCCGAATTCGGCAAAAATCCTGGATTTCGTCTCAGTAGTGATTGTTGGCATCTCGATTTTTTTGCATCCAATTATATCTAATATATTTCGCGGCAAAGGTAGGGAAAAAACAAAAAGAAAAAACCCGGAAGAAGATTTCCCGGGTTTCTTACAAAAAAGATATATTCATCAGCGCATATGCTTGAGGTTCATTGCATACAAAACTGCAAAAAGAACTCCAAAAAATCCATATGACATGCTGGAGATCAAACTCACGATATTGCCTGCACCGAAAACAAACAGGGGCACGGCGATGCTCAACCCTACGCCGAGTAGGTAGAGCCAAAAACCGGTCTTATTTTGCTGGAACATCAGAAAACCGGCACCAAGGGTCAGCAGGTTAGCGATGGTCATCAAAAGCGCATTCTTCTTCATCTTCTCAGGAACCATCATCTCAGACGCTCCAGACATCACCTTTTCAACTACTTTCGCCCCGGGCGTATTGCCATCGGCTTGAATCGCAATGGTCGCGGATGCGGAGTCCACAGCCTTTCGCACTGCCTCTGTGTTGATCTTGTTAGCTGAGAAATATGAATTCACATTGCTGATGATACCCCAACCACTGCCGATGAAAGTAAGGATGCACAGTACTGTCAGGAAAGTAGGGCGGCCAACAGGTGCCGTATCCGAAGAGTTTTGTTGATAGTTATCCATTTTTTTGGTTTTAAAGTTCGAACATAGTTAAATTTCGGGAACCAAAGAAAATTCAATCTGTCTATTTGATGTACCCCTACAGAAAGATAAAATTCTATACATCACCTTGACCATAAACCCTTTTTTTCGTGACGAGGATTTGTTTCACCGTGACAAACGACCTGGTCCATGACCAACGCATGATCCGCATCTGCAGTTCACTGTCGGAAGCCGGATACAAGGTTGTGCTGGTCGGCAGACAGCTAAAGGGGTCAGCTGAGCTGGCACAAACCCCTTATGATCAACATAGGATCCGGTGTACCTTCAACAAGGGATTTCTCTTCTACACTGAATTCAATCTGCGCCTTTTTTGCTGGCTGCTGTCTCAAAAGACAGATGTGATCTGTGCGATAGACCTTGACACCATCCTTCCTTGCTACCTTCTGTCACGTGTCAAAAAGATTCCAAGGGTGTTCGATGCTCACGAGCTTTTCTGTGAAATGAAAGAAGTTGTGAGGAGACCACTCGTGAAATGGGTGTGGACGGCCATTGAAAAATACTGCATCCCACGTTTTGAAAACGGATATACCGTCAGCAGCATGATCGCTGATCACTACCACAAAACCTATGGCGTACGTTATGCACTAGTCAGGAATATGCCGGTGGATCAACACATATCCCCTGCTTCACAAAGAGGTCGGTTCATCCTATATCAGGGCGCTGTGAACGAGGGTCGGTGTTTTGAACAGCTCATACCTGCCATGAAATGGGTTAAGATGCCCCTATATATTTACGGGGATGGAAATTTTATGGAACAGGTTCGCGACCTTATCCGTACGAATGGATTGGAAGACCGGGTTTTTCTTAAAGGCAAGCTGCGGCCAGTCGATCTGCCGGCCCTGACACGGACGGCTTTCATCGGCATCAGCCTCTTCGACGGGTCGGTCATGCACAACAGATATTCACTGGCCAATAGATTCTTCGACTTCATACAAGCTGGCGTCCCTCAGATCTGCAGTCAGTTTCCAGCGTATCGAGAGTTGAACGATCAGTTCGGCGTCGCTTTGATGATTGAAGAACATTCTTCGGTCAATATTGCCGCATCATTGAACAAATTGGTGGAAAATGAGTTTTTACATGAGGAAATAGTAAAAAACTGCCAGTTAGCCGCAAGGGTGCTGAATTGGCAACAAGAGGTAGGATCGCTACTCGATTTCTACAAAAAACTCGAACATTTTGGAGAAACATTTACACGTAGTATGCCTGGATGTACCGTATCCTCCCGACTACGGAGGAGTGAGTGAAATGTTTCACAAGATCAGGGCCCTGCATTCGGCAGGTATCAGCATTCATCTCCACTGTTTCGACTACGGAAGGGGCAGACAGCCCGAGCTCGACAGGTACTGTTCGGATGTGGTCTATTATAAAAGGATGGAAGGCCATAAAGGGATTTCCATGAAACTGCCGTACATAGTCACTTCAAGGGCAAATCCACGCCTGCTTGAAAATCTTAAAAAAGATGATCATCCCATTCTATTCGAAGGGATGCATACAACCTATTATCTCCATACAGGCGATCTGGATGGGCGGAAATGTCTCGTTCGCCTGCACAACCTGGAACACGATTACTACAAACAACTGGCGGGTAATTGCAGCTCCTTCTTAAAAAAATTCTATTACCTTTTCGAGAGCAGACTGCTGCTTCCATATGAAAAGGCCATTTCGGACAAAGCGGTTTTTTTAGCGATATCAGACCATGATGCCACTTCATATCGTATGCTGGCGCCAGGTTCTGATATTCGAACATTACCTGCTTTCACAGGATGGTCTTTCCCGATCTGCAAAGAGGGACTTGGGAATTTTTGCCTGTATCATGGTAATCTCTCCGTACCGGAGAATGAAAAATCGGCTGTTTGGTTATTGAAAGAAGTATTCAACGACCTGAAAATACCGCTCGTAGTGGCCGGCAAAAGACCATCCTCCTTTCTGCAAAGGCTTGCACACAGGAAACAACACACATGCATCGTCGCGGATCCATCTGATAAAGAGCTACAGGATCTCATTCAGAAGGCTCAAATACATATCCTGCCCTCTTTTTCATCCACAGGAGTCAAATTCAAACTGCTGAATGCGGTCTTTTGTGGCAGACATGTCATCGGCAATGAAAAAATGTTACAGGGCACGCATCTTGAAGCGGCTTGTCACCAGGGCGGAAGCGCAGCATCGTTCAAGTCGCTGATCATGCAATTGTTCAGGAAACCCTTCGACGATCAGGAGATCTCACTCCGGGAAAGCCTTGTGAACATGTATTACAACAACGAAACGGATGCCCGGCTGCTCATCTCATGGATATGGTAGCATTGTCCAAAACCCTTCCCCTCTCCGTTTTTATGGTCCGCGCCGGGAATTTGGTGATCACATTGTAATCATGGGTTGCCATGACAATGGCGGTTTTATAGTCGCGGCAGATCTGCACCAATAGATGCATCACCTCTTCTGTGGTCTCAGGATCCAGGTTACCGGTCGGCTCATCGGCAAGGATGAGCTTTGGGGAGTTCAACAATGCCCTGGCGATATCGACACGCTGCTGCTCTCCGCCAGATAATTCAAAAGGATACTTGAAACCCTTGGTTTTCAGCCCAACCTTGTCAAGGACATCATTGATCTTTTCATCCATCAGCTTCTTGTCTTTCCAGCCTGTGGCCTCCTGAACGAAGCGGAGGTTCTCCAGTACATTGCGATCAGACAACAACTGAAAGTCCTGGAATACGATACCGATATTCCTCCTTAGATATGGGACCGTTTTCCAGGTCAGATCCTTTAGATCATATCCCGCAACCATGCCTTCCCCTTCTGTCAGGGGCAACTCTCCATAAAGCGTTTTCAACAAGCTTGATTTGCCCGTACCCGTTTTGCCCACCAGGTATACGAATTCGCTCTCTTCCACCGATATATTGACGTCCTGCAGGATCTGTGACTGACCCTGGTAAATATTAGCATGCTTTAACTCGAGGACCTTCGCAGCCATGTAAAGAAATTTATGTAAAGGTATGATTTCTTTATCTCAGGCGATAGTCCATGCGGATGGTGATGGATGCCGTCTTGAACTTATCCCGTGTGTTGAAAGCTCCGCCATAGCTGTAGTCTTCATTACTGTTTTTGCCCGTGATCTGAAATACGCCCATACTTGCTTTCTTTAACTTACCCAGATCACTGCTGACACTTTTTGCAATGGTCTCGGCCCTCAGTTTGGCGTCTTCCGAAGCCTTGGCAAGAAGGTCCATTTTCAAAGTGGACAGCTTCGTGTAAAAGTATAGAGGCTCCTCGGATTTGAATTCGATTCCTTGCTCGATCAGCTCAGTGACTTCGCGTGAGATCGCCTCGACACGGATCATGTCAGTCGACTGCAGCCT
>JBIKIB010000165.1:0-7659 GCA_044361845.1 Chitinophagaceae bacterium
ATGAGGATGTCAAGGAATACGGATGAAAAAAACCCTGCTTCACGGATCGCATCCATGAAAAAAACCATGCGGATGAACGATGGTCAGGCATTGGTGATGATGGTGGCGTTTCGTGTTGTGCCAAAATCCCGGAGCAGAGACTTCGCACAGATCCCACCCCTGCCATTATCCGCGCAAATAATTGATACACATTTTATTGTGGAAAACATCCGGCATCAAACGCAGTGCCGCAGAAGTCCCTGTGGAAAACTCCCCACCCCGCCATCATCCCAAATACCCGAAATTTGCCATCCGACCGTAAACCACCTGATCGATCCATGGCCCGCTTTTCTCACCTGCACGTCCACACCCAATATTCCCTTCTCGACGGAGCGGCGCCGATAAAATCCTTATACAAGAAAGCGATAAAGGATAATATGCCCGCCCTTGCGATCAGCGACCATGGCAATATGTTCGGGGCATTCCAGTTCGTGGCGGAAGCCTATAAGAATCCCATCGACCCGACCAAAAAGAACAGTCCGCCGAAGGTGAAGCCGATCGTGGGTTGTGAGTTTTACATCACGGAGAACAGGTTGCGGAAGACCTTTTCGAAAGAGGAAAAGGATCCCCGGCGCCACCAGATCCTGCTGGCAAAGAACGATGTGGGTTACCGGAACCTGATGAAACTGACCTCATTGGGATTCATCGAGGGGATGTACAGCAAGTACCCGCGGATCGACAAGGAGCTGATCCACAAATACCATGAAGGCCTGATCGCCACCACCTGCTGCCTGGGTGCGCTCGTGCCGCAGGCGATCCTGAAGCAGGGTGAGGAGGAGGGGGAGAATGAATTCAAGTGGTGGCTGAACATCTTCCAGGAAGATTACTACGTCGAGCTGCAACGGCATGGCATGGCGGAACAGGAAAAAGTCAACCAGGTCCTGCTGAGGTTCGCGAAAAAATACAATGTGAAGGTCATCGCGTCGAATGACTCGCATTATGTCGACCAGTCAGACTTCGTCGCACATGACATCCTGCTCTGCATCAACACCGGGGAGAAGCTCGCCACCCCTGCCTTGCGGGATTTTGCGGATGACGACATCAACGTCCGGGACAAGCGTTTTGCGTTCCCGAACGACCAGTTCTATTTCAAGACGACCGAAGAGATGAGCAAAGTCTTCCATGATATGGAAGAGGCCATCGACAATACCAACGAGATCGTCGAAAAAGTGGAGTTACTCGACCTGAAGCGCGACATCCTCCTGCCCAATTTCAAGGTTCCGACGAATTTCAGCTCACAGGATGAATACCTCGCGCATATCACATGGGAGGGTGCGAACCGGAGATATTCGGAGATGACCGCCGAGATCGAGGAAAGGATAAACTTCGAGTTGTTCACCATACAAACGATGGGTTTCGCAGGATACTTCCTGATCGTGTCAGACTTTATCAAGGCTGGCAGGGAGTTGGGTGTTTTCATAGGTCCTGGCCGGGGATCTGCGGCGGGTAGCGTGGTCGCCTTCTGCATCGGCATCACGAACATCGACCCCATCAAGTACCAGCTGCTGTTTGAGAGGTTCCTGAATCCAGACAGGAAGTCCATGCCCGATATCGACACGGACTTCGATGATGAGGGCCGTCAAAAAGTCATCGACTACGTCGTGGAGAAATACGGCCGCAACCAGGTTGCCCAGATCATCACCTATGGCACCATGGCTGCGAAGAGCAGCATCAAGGATGTCGCCAGGGTAATGGACCTCCCGCTGTCGGACTCCAACATGCTGGCGAAGATGATCCCGGACAAGCCAGGCATCACCCTGAAGCGTGTCCTGCATGCGCCCATTTCCGGCAGCGACGACAGCCTTTCAGAAAAGGAAGGTGTCAACCCCGACGACCTGGAGAATGTGAAACGCATCCGGCTCATCTACGAAGGAAATGATCTGCAGAGCAGGGTGCTTCATGAAGCGGAGATCCTGGAAGGCTCGGTCCGCAATACTGGCCTCCATGCCGCGGGCATCATCATCGCGCCACGCGACCTGACGGATCTCATTCCCGTCTGCACGGCAAAAGACTCACCGCTCTGGGTGACACAAATAGAAGGAAGTGTCATCGAAGAGGCTGGTGTCATCAAAATGGACTTCCTTGGCCTAAGGACCTTGAACGTGCTGAAGACCGCACTGGAGCTCATCCGGCTGAACCATGGGGTGAGCATTGACATCGATGACATCCCGCTTGACGATGGCCCGACATTCCAACTCTACCAGCGAGGCGAGACGATCGGAACCTTTCAGTTTGAAAGTCCCGGCATGCAGAAACACCTGCGGGAACTGAAACCGGACAAATTCGAGGATCTCATCGCCATGAACGCCTTGTACCGGCCTGGTCCGATGGAGTATATCCCCAACTACATCGAACGCAAACACGGCCGGGAGGAAGTCGCCTTCGACCTGCCGGAGATGGAGGAATACCTGAGTGAAACCTACGGTATCACGGTCTACCAGGAACAGGTCATGCTGCTTGCGCAAAAGATCGGAGGGTTCACAAAGGGCGATGCCGATGTGCTTCGCAAGGCCATGGGTAAGAAGGTCAAGCCCGTCCTCGACAAGATGAAGCCACAATTCATCAATGGTGCGGAGGCGAAAGGGCATCCCCGCGACAAGCTCGAGAAGATCTGGACGGATTGGGAGGCTTTCGCACAATATGCATTCAACAAATCACACTCCACCTGTTATGCGCTCGTGGCATATCAGACGGCCTACCTGAAAGCGAACTATCCGCCTGAGTTCATGGCTGCGGTGCTGAACCATGCCGGCAACATCGAAAAGATAACCTTCTACATGGAGGAATGCAGGCGGATGGGCCTCACGGTACTGGGACCCGACATCAACGAATCCCTCAAGGGATTTGCCGTCAACAAGAGGGGTGATATCCGCATCGGGCTCGGAGGCCTCAAGGGTGTGGGGGAAGCCGCAGTGGACGGGCTCATCGATGAAAGAAAAAAACAGGGGCCTTTCAGTTCGATATTCGACCTCGTGAAACGCGTCAACCAGCGGGTGGTGAATAAGAAATCCCTGGAAAGCCTGGCGATGTCCGGCGCTTTTGATTTCGACACCAATCTCCACCGTGGGCAGTATTTTCACATCCAGGATGGAGAGTCCGTCACCGGCCTAGAGAAGATCATCCGGTTCGGAAACATCTTCCAAAGCCAAACGGCCAACACCTCCAATACGCTGTTTGGCGACCTCCCGATGATGTACGAAGTACCCGTACCGAAGATATCCGACTGCCCGCCATGGTCTCTGACTGAAGTACTCGACAAAGAAAAAGACGTCACAGGCATGTTCCTGAGCGGACATCCTCTGGACCATTTCAGGTTCGAAATCCGCCACTACGGCATCAACCCCATCTCTGAGTACAACGCACACCAGTCTGAGATCGAAAACCAACCCAACGCGTCGCGGCAATTCCGTATGGCAGGCCTTGTCACCGGCTCTCAGCACCGGGTATCCAAACAAGGTAAAAAATTCGGGGTCCTGCAGCTGGAAGATTTCACAGGGAAGTTCGAGCTGACCTTGTTCAGTGACCAATACGTCAAATTCGCCCATTATTTCGTGAACGGGAATTGCCTTTTCGTGCAGGGCCGCTTCGAAAAAAGAGAATACCGCAACGACTGGAACTTCAAGATCGCTGACATCTGTTTGCTCGAAACGATCAAGCGCGTCATGACCCGTCAGATGCAGATCAACATAAACCCCGGACTTTTCACGGAAAAACATCTGGATTTCATAGAAAAAAACATGCGTGAACATCCGGGCAAATCAAGGCTTAAATTTGTCTTCAAGGACGGAAAGAACGGGTCGACCGTAACGCTGACAACCATGGACAAGGGCTTCGAGATGAATGACGAAATGGCGGCTTTCCTGCAGGAAAACCCTGACCTGGAGACCGTTGTCGAGACGAGCTGAGGATATTCCATGTCAAAAGAACAGATATAACCTTTTGGAAACGATTTTGTTACTTATATATACCATCAACAATTAAACAGTCATCAATGGCCAAAGAATTCAATGACTCCAATTTTCAGGCGGAAGTACTGTCTTCCGACAAGCTTTCTATCGTCGATTTCTGGGCGGAATGGTGCGGTCCATGCCGTGCGATCGGTCCTGTCGTGGAAGAATTATCAAAAGAGTACGAAGGAAAAGTGAATGTGGGGAAAGTGAACGTCGACCACAATCCGCAACTATCCATCAACTATGGCATCACATCCATACCTGCGATCCTCTTCATAAAAGACGGGAAGGTCGTTGATAAGCTCGTCGGTGCACAACCGAAGGGGAATTTCGTGAAAAAGATAGAAAGCCATATGTGATCATTTCCACCGCAGAGGGTATGTGCCCAACAGTTGGGCAGCAATGCCTCCTGAAAGCCCATATCCCCTGCGGTGGAATAAAATCAACTGGATTTGATGAGCATCCTTCCCGTATAGTCGACTCGCTGGATCAATGGTTTTGAATCATTGAAATATTCCAGAACGGCTTTTTTAGCTCCTTCCCAATGACCGAAGTCGTCTATGATCAGCACGCCCTGCGACGATAACAGCGGATAGAGATGACGCAGTTCGTGCTTTGTGGATTCGTACCAGTCCGTATCCAGTCGGAGAAGGGATATGACGGATGGGATCACAGTAGGGATCGTATCTTCCACCTTACCTTTTGTAAAGACGAATCGGTCGGCTGGAAGTCCCGTTGACAGTACATTTCCGGTTACGGTCTCTATCGTGGAATAGCACCAGATGGAATCAGGGTTCGCTTTGTCCTCCTGTTGCAGCAACAGGTCAGCGCTTTCACCCGTCAGTTGCCGGTCCTCCCCCGTTGGCTCCGACATCCCTTCGAAGGTATCATACAGCCAGATCTTCCTTTCATCATCCCGCTGCTGTTGTAATACCAGCGCCATCATCATACAACTGCCGCCCTTCCATACGCCACATTCGACGAGATCACCCGGGATCTTATGCTCGCATATATAGATGACGGACTGGTAGAGTGCGTAAAGTCTTTCCGCGGATGTCATGGTGAAAGGCCTGACTTGATGGTAGAGTTCCATGAACGGCTGATCGGCCGCTATGTCAGGCGGCAGTTGCGGGGTATTTCGCTCGAGGCGATAGCCGAACCTCGCTGCAGCCTTGTTGAGGTATTTGAGGATCATGGCTGCAAGTAAATCAAAAAACAGGAATAAAGCCGCGGCGACCCTTCCACAATCCGTATTTTTGGATCTCATAAGAAAGTAGGGACCATGGCAGATATCAAAAGGGAGACATCTAGAGCATTCAATCCGGGCATCTCACATCCGCTGTTCCTCATCCGTTCGAACCTCTTCAAAAGCATCGCCCGGCTTGCGCCTTCGCTCAAAGGGAGGATGATGGATTTCGGATGTGGCCTCAAGCCATATAAGGGATTGTTCTCGGTGGATGAATACATTGGGGTTGACTACAAAGCCGAGGGAGAGACTTATGAACAAGGCCAGGTGGATGTGTTCTATGACGGGAATACGATCCCGTTCCCGGATGATCATTTTGACAGCATCTTCAGCAGCGAGGTCTTCGAACACGTCTTCAATCTCCCGGAGATCATGCAGGAATTGAGGCGTGTGCTGAAGCCCGGTGGCAGGATCCTGGTGACATGCCCCTTCGCCTTTGGGGAGCATGAGGTCCCTTCGGATTATGCCCGCTACACCTCCTTCGCCATGCGACACATGTTCGAATCGAACGGATTCGTAGTGAAAGAATATCACAAGACCGGCGGAACGATCGAAGCCATCACACAACTCAGGATCGTGTACTGGAACCAGCATATCCTCTCGGTTTTCAAAAACATACCTGTGGTACGGTCCGTTGCAAGAACGATCTTCTTCTCTGCCAACAACCTTTTGGCCATGGCCTTGAGCCGACTATTTCCCAAGAGTCGTGACCTGTACCTGAACAACGTGATGCTGGCGGAGAAGTCCTGATGGCCGGCCGATGGAAGCCCCGGCAGGATACCCCTTAATGGTTACATTTGCACAGATGAGAGAAGCCACCTCGACGCAAACAGCGTTCTACGACAAAAGATACCGGGAGGGGTACATGGAATCCTGGGATACCGGCAAGATCCGAAAAGTGCATGACCTGCTGCACATGCTGGAGCTTCCCGCGACGGGTAAAGCGCTGGATTTCGGATCCGGCAATGGTGTCTTTACGCGGGTGATCAAGGACACCCTGCCCGGCTGGGAGGTGTACGGCTGTGAGATAAGCCCCACAGCCCTGCGCAATGCCGCGGAAAAAAACCCGGACTGCAGATTTTTCGGATTCGAAGAAGCAGACAAATACAGCGGATCCTTCGATCTGATCTTCAGCCATCACGTGATCGAGCACGTGGACGACCTGCCCGGAACCTTCCGACAGCTCGCTGCATTCTCCTCCCCTATCGCCACACACTTGCATATCCTCCCATGCGGCAATGCCGGGAGTTATGAATATGACCTTACCCAGATGATGCGCAACGGCATCGAACATGACCGGGAAGACCGTTTCTACTTTGAAGAACCCGGACACCTGCGCAGGCTGAGGGACGAGACATTCACCAACCACCTGTCGGCATTCGGTTTCAAGCTGACCGCCCGGTTTTTCAGTAACCAATACTGGGGAGCGGTCAACTGGATCACAAAAAGCTCTCCGCGGTTCGTGAAGAAACTCACGGACCCCCGCCAGGCGGTGGATGCATCGGCAGCTGAACGGCTTGCAAAAACACGCAGGATGCTGCTCCCGCTGACATGGCTGCAGTTCCCGAAGCTGAAATACGACGCTGCAAAAAACCGATGGCAAAAGGGCGTGAAAGAGCATCTGCAAGCATCAGCACTGTTCATACCTGCACTCCTCTCCGGCCCCCTATGGCACTGGCTTGAAAAAAAATCCGACCGGGAGTGGGATGAAAAAAAACTGGAACCGAACGGCAGTGAGATGTTCCTGGTGTACAAACGAGCAGCCTAACCTGAATAAAAATACGACCGATGAGGATCGCATTCATCTCATTCATCAAGGAGCCGTGGGGCGGCAGCGAAGTGCTCTGGGGTGCAACGGCCCGGCATGCGCTGGCACTTGGACATGAGGTGGTCATCTCCGCGATCAAAGTCGACGTCGCATCAAAACCATTGCAGGAGCTGGAAAAAGCCGGGGCGAAAGTCTTCCTCCGACGCGGATTCATCAATCCCGCATGGGACAGGAATACCCGGATCCTGAACAAGGCAAGGATATGGGCGCTCAATATGTTCTCAAATCCCTTCCGTGAGGTCATCCGGCAAAAACCCGACGTCGTCGTCTTCACGGGGGCATGCTACTCGATGGTGCTCAACAAGGCACTGTTCCGTTTGGTGGAAAAAAACCGGATACCACTGGTGCTGAATAACCAGGTGAATATAGAGTACACCCGGCCGATCGACTGGGAACAGGGGGCATACCTGCGAAGGGTGTATCAGTACACCAGTCTGGCCACATTCGTCAGCCGGCGCAACATGACCGTCACGGAGCGGCACCTCGCCTTCAGACTGCCCCATGCCGCCGTCATCAGGAATCCGGTGAATCTGAGTGATACGACAATCATAAGGTATCCGTCACCGTTAGCCCGTATCAGGCTCGCCATCGTCGCG
>JBIKIB010000166.1:0-7645 GCA_044361845.1 Chitinophagaceae bacterium
CTTTAGCTGGTTGATCAATCCTTCCTGAGTGCCGAAAAGATCGAATCCGTGGTATCGGATAAGGGATGCGACGAAAAAATTCCTGTCCTTCCATAGATTCCCTGAGTCACGGGGATTATCGTAACGGATATTATAGGTAGCCACAGTGATCGACTGTGCAGCTGCATCGGAGAAAGATCCGACCCATAAGATGGTACATGCAATCGTGATCAGGCGTATAAAATTCATATGGCAAGATTTAACATGGAAAATGATTGTGGCCTCATGGTCATGACAAACAGATCACTGTATCATCGCTTGGTTCATCTGTTCTTTTTCAGCAATACGATATGTGTAGGGAAATGGTCGCTGTAGCCGCCCCTATAGATATTCCCATCCCAGGTGCGCATAGGATACCCTTTGTATTTACCGATATTCTCGATCATGTGATCGCGGCTGAAGATCTGTGGCTTATGATAAAAGAAACCCGACTGCTCCCGATCCATCCAGGGCTTGGAGATAAGGATCTGATCGAATAGTCCCCATGCATCCTGATAGGCCAGTGTACCAAATCCCTTCCTATGGAGCTCATGCCATGGATTGAACAGATCGGCATCTCCCACCTCGGCCAGTTTGCCTTTTGCACGCATGACGTCAGCGATGCTTTCATTGTAGGGGTCATCGTTCAGGTCACCCATGACGATGACCTTGGCCATGGGATCTGCTTTTCGCACGATTTGCTCGATATGGTCGCGGCAAACCTGCGCTGCCGCTTTCCTTGCAGGCGCACTTCGCGCTTCACCTCCACTCCTGCTGGGCCAGTGGTTGACATAAAGATGGATCATCTCCCCATCCAGCAACCCCTTCACGTAAAGTATATCCCGTGTGTAATATGCATCCTTTGACCCGCCAGGCAACTGCACAAAAAGCTTATCACTCGTATCCACCCGAAAGTATTTGGGATTATACAGGAGTCCGACATCCACCCCACGGGCATCCTTAGAATCGTAATGAACGATCTTGTAATTCCGCTTTGCCAGCAGTGGATGCCTGACAAGATCCGAAAGGACGCCGCGGTTCTCTATCTCCGACACGCCTAGCAATGCCGGTCCGTCCGGACTCATATCACTCCCCTGCTGGGAGATCACGGTAGCAAGTTTGTTGAGCTTGTCAACATAAATGGCGGTGTTGTAGTTCTTCGGACCGGAAGGCGTGAATTCCTCATCGTTCACACCATCGGTATCCACCGTATCAAACAGGTTCTCCAGATTATAGAAACCTATGACAGCCACTTTATAAGTAGCCCCAGTACCCTGCGCCATCGCAACACCACTGATGATCAAAAAGCCCAGCAACTGCAATAGCAGGATATTCCTTGACATTCCGTAAGGTTTTTATACGTAAAGGTCTGAACTTATCAACACTATATGAACTTATTGTAAACAGAACCCCTTGGGGACCCGTTTTCTCTACCTCTTTGAGTATTTTCGTCGCAAAACTACCAAGACTAACATGCTTAAAACCAAGTTACTGCTCATGCTATGCTTGGCAGGGAATTGTGTCTTCGCTCAGGTTGTCCCAAAAAGGACAGACACGATCCCTGTCATTGACAGCACTTTCGACGATCTGCAGGACGGGATGCTCGACAACATCCCCGTCATCACCATGGACGATAACGACATAGGTGACGGATCATCCCCGAACATATCCTCGGTGCTTTCCGCCGGACGTGACCCCTTCTTTTCCGCCACAGCTTTCAACTTCAGTGCCGTCAGGTTCCGAATGAGGGGCTATGACCAGGACATGTTCAGCACATTCATGAATGGTATCCCCATGGAGAACCTCGACAACGGCTTCACACCTTTCGGGTTATGGGGCGGGCTCAATGATGTACTCCGAAATCGGGATCTGTCCATCGGGCTGAAAGCCAATACATTCACCTTCGGAGACATAGGTACCAATACCTTCATCGATTCAAGGGCAAGTAAACAAAGAGCTCAGACAAGCCTTAGCTATGCATATTCAAACCGAAACTACCGGCACCGGGCGATGCTCACACACTCAAGCGGGCTGAATAAAAAAGGATGGGCCTTCACCTTCAGTGGAAGCCGCAGATATGCCGATCAGGGATATGTGGCAGGGACCTACTACAATGGCTACAGCTATTTCGCCGGGATCGATAAGCTGATCAAGCAAAAACACCTGCTCTCCCTCGTGGTCTTCGGCGCCCCCACGGAAAACGGCAGACAAGGTCCTTCGGTGCAGGAGATGATGGACCTCGCGGGTACGAACTACTATAACCCGAGCTGGGGGTACCAGAACGGAAAAGTAAGGAATGCCAACGTAGGTAAAACAAACCAGCCCTACGCGATCTTCACACATGAATATAAAGTCAGCAACAAGACGAATATCATGACCGCACTGGGTTATTCGTCAGGATATCGCAGCACGACAGCCCTTGATTGGTACAACTCCCGCGACCCAAGGCCTGATTATTACCGGTACCTTCCAAGCTATTACGCAACAACAGATCCCTATCAGTCTGCACTCATGCAACAGCGGATGAAAGAAGACATAAACCTCCGCCAGGTGAACTGGGATTATCTCTATAATGCCAACCGATCCAATACCGAGACGATCAAAAATGTCAACGGCACTCAGGGTAACTCCGTCACCGGACTCCGCTCCAGGTACATCGTCGAAGAACGCGTCATTGCCTCGAACCGATTCAACTTCAACACGGTCCTGAACACGAAGCTGAAGGATAATATTGAATTCACCGCCGGACTGAACTACATGCAGATGACCAACAACTACCACAAAAAGGTGAATGATCTGCTGGGTGGTGAGTTCTACGTGAACCTGAACCAGTTCGCGGAACGCGACTTCCCCAATAATTCAAACGCCAACCAGTTCGATGTGGACAATCCCAATCGGATCCTCAAAACCGGTGATCGCTTCGGATACGACTACGACATGCACGTGAGCAGGGCTGCCGCCTGGGCACAACAGATCTTCAAGTTCAGGAAGATCGATTACTTCCTGTCTCTGGAGCTATCGCAAACCCGCTTCTTCCGGGAAGGGAATGTCCGCACAGGCATATTCCCAGATAACTCACTTGGCAGATCCGCTGTGAATAAGTTCACGAACTATGCCGTGAAGACCGGTCTGACATACAAGATGGACGGACGGAATTACATCTACCTGAACGCATCCATGCTCACACGTGCGCCCTATTTCGAAAACATCTTCATCGCACCGCGTACAAGGGATTTCCAGCAAGCGAACCCTCAATCCACATCAGTCAATTCCGCCGAAGCAGGATATGTACTCAACGCGCCGAAACTGAAACTGCGCCTGACAGGTTTCATCACAACATCAAAAAATGACTATAACGTCATGTCTTTCTTCCATGATGACTACAGGAACTTTGTCAACTACGCCCTCAGCAACATCGACAAGCTGCACTTCGGAACGGAGTTCGGTGCTGAAGTCAAGATCAGCCCAACACTCAGTGCAACCGCCGCAGCCGCCATCGGCAGGTACTATTTCACCAGCCGGCAGGAAGCGGTCGTAACCCTCGACAACAGCAATACCCAGCTCGGCAATGAAACCATCTACAGCCAAGACTATCGCGTTCCCTCCACACCACAGGAAGCTTATAGCCTGGGACTCAACTACCGATCCCCGAAATTTTGGTACGTGAGCCTCACAGGTAACTATTTCAGGGAGATGTGGCTGGACTTCAACCCCATCCGCCGGACCGCCAATGCTGTCGACGGACTGGAATACAAAGGAGACCAGTACAACTCTATCCTCCAACAGACCAAATGGGAACCCCAATATACAGTGGACCTCTTCGCAGGTTACTCCTGGAAATTGCCCGATAAACTGGAGATAAACCAAAAGAGCACTTTTCTTGTCTTCAACCTGGGGATCAACAACCTCCTGGACAATAGGAAGATCATCACCGGTGGTTTCGAGCAGCTGCGGTTCGACTTCGCTGACAAGAACCCCGACAAATTCCCGCCACGCATCTTCTACGGCTACGGGCTGAACCTTTTTGCCAGCGCAACCCTTCGATTCTAACCATCAACATTGACGAACAAACCAAACGACATGAGACAAACAATCCATACACTGAACATCCTGTTCACACTGACCATCACATCGATGCTCTTCAACTCCTGCAAGAAGGAGTTCGATGCACCCCCACCGCCTGCCGATCCGAATCTAACGGTAACGCATACCATAAAACAACTAAAGGCGCTGCACACGAATTCAGGCACCATAGATGTCATCAACACCGACATGGTGATCGCAGGTGTGGTCGTCGCTAACGATAAGAGCGGAAACCTCTATAAGGAGATCTACATCCAGGATGGCAGTTCCGGCATCAGCGTACAACTGGATGTGGCAGGTCTGCACAACTCCTACCCGATCGGCCGAAAGGTTTTCATCAAATGCAAGGGCCTCGCCCTGAGCGATTATAACCGACTCACACAGCTGGGGATAAAAGCCACCGTGAATAACGCCCCATCCCTGCAGGCGATCGCATCGAACCTCATCAGTCAGTTCGTGGTAGGCGGCTCACTCAATAATCCCGTCACACCCAAAGTGGTCACCGTCAACCAGCTGGGAACCCTTATGTCGGATGACATGATCGGTTCACTCATACAATTGAACAACTATGAGTTCGTGCCCGCTGATACCAGCAAGACATTTTCGGACACCTCCGCCTATAAGAACGCACAGAACCTGACCGTCAGGAACTGCCAGGCGAACTCTTCCATCATCATCCGTACAAGTGGATATGCAGATTTCGCAGGCATCAACGTGCCCAATGGCAATGGTACCCTCACAGCGGTATATACCGTCTTCGGCAGCACCAGGCAACTGCTCGTTCGCGACACAAGTGATGTGAAATTCTACAATCCACGTTGTGGACAGGGTGCTACCACAGTCATCAACATATCAGATCTCAGGGCGCTCTACACCGGTACAAACGTTGCCGCACCCGATGGCAAAAGGATCACAGGCATCGTCATCAGCGACAGGCTCACCAACAATTTGAACAGCCAGAACATAGTGCTGCAACAAGGTAACAACCTGGGCGGTATTCAGGTGCGTTTCGAAGCTCCGCATAGCTTCAGCCTTGGTGACTCCATCGATGTGAACGTATCACTGCAGGAACTCTCGGAATTCAACCAAACGATGCAAGTGAACAATATCCCCCTCGCCTATGCCATCGTGAAAGCAACAGGAAAGAACATCACACCAAGAATCGCAACATTGGCCGAGATCAACACCAACTTCGAAGCGTGGGAGTCAACACTGGTAAAAACCGGTCCGGCAGCAATGAGTGGCGGTACAAGCGGGACATATGCAGGTAATATCACCATGAACGACGGAGCAAGCCTCGTCTTATACACGGCAACTGCCGCAAGCTTCGCTACCCAGTCATTCCCTCCAAACGTGGCATCCGTGACAGGCTACCTGCTCCAGTTCAACGCCGTCAGGGAGATCTCCGTCAGAAACCCCGGCGGTACACTCAATGATGTCGTTTCCGCAGGCGGTGCCAGCGGATCAGGACTGGAACTCACCACATCGCCTTACACACAAAACTTCAACAACATCTCATCAGGCCTTCCAAAAGGCGTATTTGTGAAGATCGGCGCCACTGCATCAAGCGCCGGTACAGGTGATATGCCCGTTTATGGAACGAGCCTCGCCACAGGAACACTCTGGAACCAGACAAGCGCAGGCCTGAAGAACTTCGCTTCTGCAACAAGCCTCACCGCCACCAGCGATGCCACGGCACAAAATGCTGCCACAAACCGCGCATTGGGCATCCGCCAAACAAGCTCCACAGGCTACGACCCGGGATCTTCCTATCTCTTCAAGATCGATAATACCATCGGAAAAAGTAACCTGCAGCTGGGATTCCTGCTCCAGTCACTCGACAACAGCATCGGAAGGACCACCATTTGGAAAGTACAGTACGGAATAGGGGATAACCCTTCCAGCTTCACCGATGCCACCACCAATCCTACGACACTGAACACGGCAAACATATTCGGTGCGACTCCGGTATCCGTGAATTTCGGCAGTGCACTCAATAACATCAGCCAGACGATCTGGATAAGGGTCGTGACGCTTTCTGCCACTACCGGCACAGGCAGCAGGGCCTCCACCGCCATCGATGACCTGAACATCAGCTGGAACTGACAAATCATTCGACTTATTCCCACTCAAAGGCGCAGGATGCAAATGCATCCTGCGCCTTTTTTTTATCCCTGAATATTGATGGAACCGGTAAAAAATCACAGCAATCTAACATACAACCAACAGCATCCTGAAACAAAATGTCACTACAATCCACAGATCAAATATTATCATGGAATGTCTAAGGGGGGCCTCATCATAAAAATACAACATACCGGAGGTATATGCATGGTAAATACCCTGATCATGGCCGGTAGTCCATCAGATGAAAGCAGGGGGAAAGATATGCCCTCAACCCATCACACAATCAGGGATTTAGGGCAATAGTCGGCAGTCAGCAAAGAGATCAGGAAATTTTTTATTTGATCAGGGTATGCTGCGTCCGGAAAGAAGGCGTTGAAAGTTCTAGCATGTAAATACCAGATGGCAGATCCTGCATCGGAATGCGGATCGATTCACCATTCAGCCATATCAGCCGGTCCAACGCAAACACCTGCATACCCGAAGCATTGTAGATCCTCATCCGCATGGCACGATGCGTCTTACGGGTCGATACATGAAGATCACGGACAACCGGATTCGGCCAGGCTTGTACGCCTGCGGCAGAAATCGGAATCGATGGCAGCCCCGTGACGATGGTGCCGTTAAAGTCATATCTCGTCAAAACAGGATAATGATCGGATGTATTATGGGCAGTGACATAATCCGGGATCTGAGTGACGACATCTGTAACGACCTTCGGTGAACTTTTGATGAAAACGGACGTGACCTCGTTTGATATCACATGATTGTCGATCACATTCGGATAGTTGATCATACTGCTCTGACCCGCCATGCCAAGTGACATGGTGACCGACTTATAATGGTCAGCATCCGTGCTGTCCATGACGATCGGATTATAGGAACTCACACTCGCACCGGGATAGATGCTGTTGTGCAGTGCATCGTTGAAATCACCGATGATGAGCGTATTAGCAGTGCTGTAGTACATGTCCAGCGTATCCTTCAGTTCCTGTGAACCTACTAGCCGCTTCAGGTAATCACTTTCTGTGCTGCCGGCCTTGGCATGGATCACAATGACATTCATCTGCTTGCTGACACCTTCCAGGGTCGCTGTCGCCGAAAGCATGAACGGAAATCTCCCAGATGCCCAGTTCGTATTAGCTGTTGCACTGTTACGCATCATGCCCCGCGTACTGATGTTCGAAAAGACCGATTTCCGGTAGATGAATGCAAGCTTCTGGCCATTCAGCCAGGCATTCCCGGAGGGCTGCGTGGCCTGCGTGCAGAAAGGAGAGATGACGTACCCGAATTCGGCATTCCCCATCTGATCGACCACGCGACGCATACGCATGGTGTCCACAACCTCCACCAATCCATACAGATCCGCATTCATCCATTTGAGGACTTTCACGACATTAGCCTCCTGCAGATTCTTGTT
>JBIKIB010000167.1:0-7629 GCA_044361845.1 Chitinophagaceae bacterium
TTGGGAAAAAGTTCTTGTTTCATGTCCCGTTTTATTTTCTGTTCATGAATGCGTCCATGTGGTCTGGGTTCTTCCGGCATCTGAGGGGGGGGCAGCCGGTCACCTGGGCAAGGGCACGAAGGGTAGGCTGACATACATGCAGGTGGTTACTGCATTCAAGCATTTTTACATATTGTATTATTCACAGACGGATGTTATCTTGTGTCCAGGCTGATGTATCTCCAATCTGCTGAAAGACCTCCTACTGACACTCCAAAGAGCATTTACTGACGGCATCTGAGCTCAGGCTATATTTCTCATCCATTCTGATGTGCCTCCTTTCGTATGCCAACTTCACAATAGTTTCTGTACCATGAAAATTTCTACCTCATGCGCAAAGAGATCATGATCATCGACGGATGCAAGTCGACCAGGCATCAGCTTCATCACCTCCTGAAAGAGCGTTTCAACGTGATTTCGATGTCGGATGGAATGAGTGCCCTGTATCACATGCGAAAGTCTCCTGCACCGGACCTGATCATTATTGATCCGGAACAGGAAAACCATCCCGACTGGGAGATCATCCGGTATCTGCGGTCCAACCGTTTCTTTTCAGGTATCCCTGTGATTGTCGTCTCGGCACAGGATTACGAACTGAATCGGTTTCAGTCCATTCGCTTTGGGATCCTGGATTATTTCAAAAAATCTTTTGATCCCATGGAGTTGATGGCATCTGTGGAGGGGGTTATGTATGGCCAATTGACCGAAAAAATCTTTTGATTTAATTGACCTGCATAAAAAAAGCGTCCCTCGATCAGGGACGCTTTTTTTATGCAGGTGTTACTGATCAGTTGATGAGCAGGCGTTTGATGTAGTGATCCTGTCCATGTGTGATCTTCAGCATATAAATACCCGGGCTGACATCTTTTAGTGTGATCCTATCATTGAATTCCCCACTGAACTTATTGAATGACTTCTGATAGACTTGTTGTCCGGTCACGTTCAATACTGCAATGTTCAGGTCTTCACGGCCTTTGACCCTGAATCGGACATTGAACTCACCTTTGTTCGGATTGGGCGCCAGCAGCAGTCCGATCGTTGCCGGATCGACATTATTGACACTGGTGACCACCACGTTCAGCTCATTGGAGAGGGCTAGGCAGCCGAGGTCATCGAGGTTTGCGGCAGCGTAGAGGCCTGATGCGGCAGCGGTGTAAGTCTGGTTGGTAGCGCCTGGGATATCTCCACCATTCAGCCTCCATTGGTTGCCATTGGCGATGGTGCTTGAGAGTAGATTTCCATTCTGTGAGATCACTGGCACGACTTTGTTGGCAACGGTGATGGGTACCCGAGGGCTTGGGCAACCGACGAGGCTGCTGACCTTCATGTCATAGAAAAAGTAGTAGAAAGTATTCGGATCACTCGGTGCTACCACCCCATTTCCGGTGATGGTGAAAGCATCGTTGTTCCCGTTCATACGCTGTGGGTATGGGTTCGTTGCGATCGAGTTGTTCCGGTACACCGTTGCGCCTTCGGAGCATTGCATGATCAGGATATGGTTGCCGGGCTCGATCACCTGGAAGTTGAGGTTGAAGACCATACCGGTGTCAGCGGGATTATTTTCATTCAGCACCCCACCTTGTGCCACTGGTCTGGTGTTCGTGACATTGAATGTCCTGGAGCCTCTGTTATAATATGAGTACCCACCGGTACCATTCTCACTGGCGATATCTGCGAGGATGATATTCATTTTCCCGGGGTTGGCGATATACATCTTCACGGATTCTATGAGCATGGGTACCTGGTTGGAGAACCGGACGAAGTTCCCGCTGAACTCATTGTATCCTCCACTGGGGAAGACCATTTTGTTGGCGGGGCCAACAGATCCGGAGATCTCATTTGTCGAAACGTAGTACTTCTTGTCTGCAGTGATGTTCGTTGTTGTGACCACTCCGCCGGAAGAGGAAGTCTGGAAAGGGGCGGAGCCTGTGGCTGTCGTGAACCATGTCAGTTTAGAATCCGTGCCGGCCACATTTGCTTTCAGCAATACATTCGTGTTATTACAGATCACTCCTTTGACATCCGTGGGTGTAGCACCCGGAGGGGATGTCGTCAAAAATGTTTGAGACTCGTTGTTTGCCGGGAGTTGATCGCCTGGGAGGTTGACCTTGACGGTGAAGCCGTAGTTCGCCCCACTTTCCATGTTGAAGGATCTTTGCAGGGTGAATTCAGATTCCGTTTGGCCTGCGATGCTGAATTTGCAGGTATCTTTCAAAGTAGTGACGAGGGTAGTACCTTTTCGAACTTCCACTTCCACGGGGATCCTCGTTTTTGCTACGGTCCCGATGTTGCGGATGAGTATTGTCACGAATTTGTTACTTGCTCCACATTCGCCTGTCTGCGGATAGATGACCTGACCTGGTGCGAGGTCATTGGACGGGGTGGCGACACGGAATTGGTAGTCCTGTGTTTCTCCGTTAGCGTAAGTGCCTGTGGGAGCGACATTGGCCGCCGATGCGGTTTCTACCAATACCACGCGCATCATCACCAGTGTGCCTGGTGAGAGGGTGTTGGGGATCGAAATGGTTGCATTGAATGTGCCGTTGTTCGACAGTGCAGTGCTTGTCGCTGCATTCTCCCCACTATCGTCGAAGTCTCCATCGTTGTTGAAGTCTATGAAGACTTTTGCGAATTTGGAGGCATTGCTGGCATCACAGCTGGCGACTTTCATGAAGAAGGGCACAGACTGACCGACTTCTGCAGAACCTGCGAGATGCCGGAAATCTGAGTACGTCTTACAGCCTGCACTGTTTTGGTTGAGGATACCTGCGAAGCTCAAACTATCAATTTTTCCACCTGCGCTGGATGTGGCGGCGGATGCTGCGATGGTTTTACCACCGACACCCGAGACGAGGAGAGAATAGGGTTGTGTGCCGCTGCGGGTGAGGGATCCTTTGTGGGTCACTTCGATGGTGTATGTTTCTCCGACGACAGTAGAATCAATTTCTATGACTTCGACATTATCCAGTTCGTTGTCCCCACGGGTTGCGGGCAGTGTGGGGAAACTTACATCCAGCTTCCATGGGAGGTGTACCCTGCCACCTCGTTTTACGCGTATGTCGAGGTCGTGGATGAGTTTTTTTGAGCGGTCGTTGATGGGGTTGGTGGTGTTCACAGGTCCCGGAGGGTCGGTCCAGCAGATGCTTGCCTTCAGCGGTTCTTTTCCGGATGCTACCACATTGAGGGTATAGGTTCCACCATTGCTAAGGGTTCTTTGCTGGATGACATTGTCGGATGTCCTGTCGATCATCAGCGCTGCGCGGTTGAAGTTGGCGAGTCCCCATCCGTTCAGGTAGTCAGGTCCGGGGATGGTGTTCGCCCTGTCGGTGGTATGTATCACCAACCCGCGTATGGTCGATGACCAGGCCGGGTTGTTACCATTCTTGCGCAGGTATATCTCCTGTAATAGGATGGATGATCCGGAAACCGTCGGAGACGACATGGATGTGCCGGAAAGGGTTGCATAGGCATTGTCGGAGCCTGTATAGGTGGATGTCACCGAAGTACCATTGGCCACCACGTCAGGTTTTATGCGTCCGTCATCTGTCGGGCCGACACTGCTGCTGCCTGAAAGTACAACATCCGTTGGTTTCGCATATCCGTTGGGGATGGCCTGGACATTGCCCACTGTGAGGATGTTTTTGGATGTACTGTAGGTTGGCAGGAGGTCATAGCCGTTCTGGTTGCTGATGCCATCTGTCCTGGGACCTGCACTGATCATGCTGCCTGATGTGTTATAGCGCCAGTAGTTCGTACCAATGGCCGGTCCGGATTCATTCCGGTTGTTACCGGAGGATTTGACGATAAGGTAGTTCGGTGAGAGGTATGCCAGAGAATCCCAGAACTGCGACTCCGAGCTGTAGAATCCGAATTTGTAATCTTCTGTCTGCTCTGGTTGTCCGTACCATTCCCAGCGTGATTGACCATCGTTGTATCTCCATCCTGCGATGGTGCCGTATGAGTGGTTTGATACGTACAGGTTGGGGGCTTCGCTGGCCATTTCAGACAAATGACCGGAGAATGTATAGGCTACCAAACCTGGCAAGCCATAAGCCATTCCTTTGGCAAATGCTGACACACCGCTGGCGATCATAGTACCCGCCACATGGGTGGCATGTCCGTCTGCGGAGGAAGCACCATCCCTGGCTGTGATGCGACCGACCAGTTCCTGGTGGGTGCTATTGATGCCACCGCCATCCCAGATGCCGAGTTTGTCTTTCAGCAGTGGTGTGTTACCGCTCAGGTTCAGGCCGGAACTGCCACCGACCCATATTTTGTTGGTGCCGATCGTTGCGGCGGCGTTGACATTTGAAAACGATTCGAAATACACCGGGAAACCTGTGGCATCAACCCCGACAAGTGTCGCGATGCGACCTTCCTTACCTTTGATGGCCATCGGCCAGTTCTTCTCTTTGGCCATCCTGACCGCCTGAGAATAATTTTCAATATCCTTTGATTTCTGCACGGCAGCTATCTCCTGAAGTTTGTCAATTGCTGCAGTGGGGTTATCTTGCCCAACAAGAGTATTGACCATCAGGACGGAAGCCGACAGCATCAGGGTGCTGAATTGTTTTGATAAATTCATTGGTATCTGTGATTAAAACCTTTGTAATATTATCAAATTGTTTTTGCTTTCAACCTTAATTTAACGTTCATGAAAGAATTTAGTACATTCCTTAAACAAATTTCCCTCTACTGTCTTTGTATCCTTTCATTTTTCAGTGTTTTTGGTTGTTCCAGGGATAGTGTCAAAGTGACAGGCAATGTGGTCCGAGTGCGAGGGAATCAGATGCCTTCCCCGGATCTGCCAAAACCTGAATATCCAGGTTTCAGGACGACCATTTTCTTTTTTGAGCCGGCTCTGCAATCCAATGCCAAGACGGCAGGGATGGGTGGTGTCTTTTATGATGTCGGAACAAGGCTGGCGGCTAAGGCTGAAACCGATGCGCAGGGGAATTTCTCATTGCGGTTGAAGCCGGGTAGATATTCGGTGTTGATCGGAAAGGATACTTTGTTCTACGCGAATATCATCGATGGGCAGGGGTATCTGAATCCGGTCGAAGTAAGGAAGGGTGAGCCGAACAGGATCGGTCTTCGTGCGGATTGGGATGCAAAGTACTGATATGAAAAAATGACCAAAGAGTCGACCTTGTATAACGACGGGACCGTATGCATTTCATCTTTGACGGATTTGCAACCAGAAAAATCCAACATATGACTAAAGGTTCGAAGATCAGGTGGTTGTCTTTGTCGGTTGCAGGTTTGCTGCTCACAGGTGCCGGAATTTGCATGTGCATCGATGCCGGATTTGTGCGGAGCCGTGGTGGGGAATGGTTCTGGTATGGGACCTTCTCGCTGGTCGTTTTCCAGTCAGGGTTATGCCTCATGATCGATTCCATAAGATACCGCATGCGGTAATGAGGATACCTGATGGTCACTGTAAAAGTCCATATTTGACCGTATTCAGGGCTTTCAGGAACATTGCTTTATTTGATGGAATCATGAAGCGCGGTGTTCATGTGAATTGCACGGGAACCTTCGTTTGGGAACCACACTTTGACTTTATCAACAACATTAAAAATACCGAGTTTTTTATCCCTTCTACCAACACTCAAATTCAATGGTCTGTCTTCGGGCATTTTTTAGAAATTACATATTCAGCCATCACCGAAGTGCTGATGGATGTGTCAGGGAACCGGATTCAGCTTGCCATTTGATCTTTTCACATACCTCGGGGGATAGCATCTGGGCCATGCGTTTTTATATTTATTTTTCATTCCGAAAATCGATCTTCGTATAATTTCACCATGCTTTATTGAAGTGGCTTACATGCAAATTCTTTTACGAACCGTCTTTTGTCGTTTTTATTTCATTCATGAGCTTTGCAAATATGGTGGGCATTTGAACCATAATGATCGACCTTTTTTCCTGTAATATTTGTATCCATATCCCGGTTAAGTCATGCATCCGGAGTTAATGCTGGACAATCTTATCGAAGAAAAAAAATTAATTCTTTCTTTTTCACTTCCCTATTCATCATTTTTTTGTGTCCGATGCTTATTTGTTCTGAAGTAAACTTTTTGCCTCCTATACCGTATCATTTATTGTAGAAAAGTCATCAAAATATTGCTATTGAATCTGCCTTCAAGCATCAGGAATTGCAGGTTTCCTTTATTGCTGATGGTTGTAATCACGTTAAGTGAAAAAAGTTATCCGGGTTTCTTGTAATCAGTCTTTTCACTCATAGGGCATAGCTTCTTCGAGCCTGATCATCAGTTCGCATTCCTGTCTCGTCACTAAAAATGTATTTTTTTTGATTGTTCTTTTTTTACGGAGATACTCTTCTTCTATCCACGTCTTTACTTTTTCTGGATTTCCCTCAAATACATTCCAGATGACCTCTGTGGAGTATCCCCATGTTGTTAAATATTTGCATGCTTTCCAGCCACTTTATTCAATATTGAATCTGATCAGCATCCATTGTTGTTTAGCTTCAACTGTCCATAACCCAAACGAAAATTTCAACCGGTTGGGCTATATATCTTTGATCAATTCACGAACTTGATTGGTTTGCTCATCTTTGATGTTCTTATCGTCTTTTATACCTCGTTTTTATTGATGCTAATCCACTATAGCTTTTATTACGGTGCCTTGTCCAAATACGCTGAATAGCATCTAAACTGTGTTCAAATAAAACGGCAGCTTGAGTTTGTGAGTTTTTTCGTCTTCAGAAAATCTATCACTGAGTGGCGTACTTTTTTCCGGGCAACCTTGCCGCAGCGTTCAGCATAGTACCTGTTTCATCCTTTACATACATAGGTGTATGACATACAGACTACATCATGGTTATATTTTGGACTTTAAAATCATGCCTGATATTGGTGCCATTTCTTAAAATTCAGCATACGAATTCATATCACAACGACATGCAAAAACCCCATTATTTCTTTGGAAGTCATGAATTGGTCTACATTTGTTTAAGAATATCCCTCCTTCAGGATTGATATTCCTGTCTTTTTCAAGCAAAGGGTTGGATGCAAACGACCTTCGATATTTACATTTTCGATTCCGGATATCTCTATTTAAATTCAGTTCAGCAAGACTATTTAAACAAAGCGAATGGTGGCAGTCTGATCCCATCCGGTTCAGAGAACCAGACTTCATGAAATGGGTATTAATCCGCATACTGGCTTTTAAGATAGATCAACCATGAAAATGCCGATCCATAGAATTGTAGACCATGTGTTCCGGAAAAGCCTTTCCCAATACCTGTCTCCCCTTTTGCTAATTCTATGTTCGCTGCAAGGTGTTATGGGACAACCGAGAGAGATCCGGGATGTTCCTCCTGTTTATGAAAAACCATACTGGACAGATTCCATTTTCTGGCAAAATCCCAATGTCTTTGTGCTCGATTCCATCGTCCGAGTGTGGAGTGATCAAAACAATATTGGTTCTGAAGATGATGGCGGGGAATCCCCATATTTGAACGCTTACCGTCGTTGGCGTCGTTTGCAGGATGCCTATGTGAATGGCAAGGGTGAGATCATCCTGCCACTAATAGATCCTTTGACCTATGTAGATCCCGGACCC
>JBIKIB010000168.1:0-7618 GCA_044361845.1 Chitinophagaceae bacterium
ATGAAACCTGCCGATTACAGGTCAAACTCCATTCGGGTATGTAGATTCATTTATTCGTCCGGTATTCATTCAGCGATCCGAGTTTCTGGAGAAGTTTTTTTCGATGCGGCCAGATCGATCATTCGTAGATCAATCTGTGCTACATCACCCGCCCGGATTGACAATAGATCATTATTTTTTGCTGAACATGAAGTACACCGCTCCCAGCAGCAGTGCAAAACTCACCAGATACTTCCAGTGAAATGGCTCCTTCAGGTAGAAGATCGCGAAGATGGTGAATACGACCAATGTGACGACTTCCTGCGTCATCTTCAACTGGAAACCATTCATGCCATTGCTGTACCCGATGCGATTGGCGGGCACCATCAGGCAATACTCTAAAAAGGCAATGCCCCAACTGATCAGAATGGCTTTGCCAACGGGGAGATCTTTAAACTTCAAATGGCCGTACCATGCAAAGGTCATGAAGATGTTGGACAGCGCCAGGAGGGCAATGGTGCGTAGCATATAGCGTCAGGAAATCTTTTGGATCAAAAATCAAAAGTAATGCAGACGCTCCGATCGATAAAGTCGGATATCGACTGCATTACTTTTGATGATCGATCTGTTCTGACGCATCAAACCGATGCTTCTTCTTCTTCTTTTGGCTCTGAGAGCAGTTTATCCTCTATCACTTCCCTGAAAACATTCTTCGGGAATGCGCCGGGTTGCAGCATCGGTGTTCCTGTCAATGGAATGAACAGGAATGTGGGGATGCTTTGTATGCCGAAGACAGCAGACAATTCCTGCTCAACGTCCGTATTGACTTTGTAGATCGTGAGTCTGCCATCGTATTCGATCGCGAGTTCCTCGAGGACGGGTGCAATGGCTTTGCAGGGCCCGCACCAATCGGCGTAAAAGTCGATGATGGCGGGAGTGGTGCCTTTATAGCTCCAGGTTTCTGAGGTTTCGTAGTTGAATATCTTTTCCTTGAAGTCTGATGTTGTCAGGTACACGGTCTGCATGTGCGGTTGTTTATGCAAAGATGAGGAGGATCCGTGATGTTTTTTGTGATGAAAATTACACATGTGCCGGATGTCTCCGGTATTCATTGAGGATCTGGAGAGGGTGACAGCATCAGCGGACGCCATTCGATTTCACCGCAAAAAGATTTTCTCCGGATCCGATCTCCTGGACGACCCGGTCAGCTTCCGTAGCGATGATCTTCACATCTATATGGCATGACCGGCAGCCCGGGTTCGGTCACTCCTTCCGCAGTCGTGGCAGGAATGAGGACGCTTGCTGTTGCGTTGGGTGGGAATGGTCACGGAGATTTCCAGGATGCCATGTGGGATCTTTCCAGCCGCTTGCAGCCTTTCTGCAGCAGGTTTCCGGTTCCCGGGAAATGATATGCGGCATGGATGATGATCTGCATGCGTGCAGCGTGGGTTGGTACGCAGGTGATCAGTCCATGTGAAAGACTTCTTTCAGAGGCACCGTCACGGGCTCATTGTCTGGTTTTGCATCCATGATGTCACACATGTACGCCCACCATCGCTGCATGGCATCCTTTGACGGCAATGCATCTAGGGCTGCTGGTTTTGAGGTTTTCAATACTCCGAACAGGATGTTCGTGTCTTCATCGAGGAAGATGGAGTAGTCTTCTACACCGGCTTCTTTCAGCAGGTCAGTAAGCTCCGGCCAGATGTCATCGTGGCGGCGTTTGTATGCTTCTGCCTGACCGGGATGAAGATACATTTTGAATGCGCGTCGTTGCATGGTGCGTTTTTGTGGTAGGAAAATAGTGAAAAAATAACTGTTTTGGGGGATAGGATCGGTGATGTGATGAGGGGTGGTCTATGTGGTGTAGTATTGTCGACAATTGTTTGTGCGTATTTGTCTTTCATCAATGCCTTTGTCAACATTTTTACAATGTATCATCCTGACAAATTCATTTGATGAGACAATAAAAAAAAAGCACATGCTCATGACAAGTAACGCACCGGTTGGGCTGTACCGGTTTCTAATGCTGCGGTCGGGATGATCCTGATAAATTCAGCTTGATCGTCAGAAAACAATCAGAAAACCCTTACCTTGATATATGGCTTTTATGTTGATCGGAGCGGATGCTCTGCGCAACATGAAATGTCCGCTCTATCTGTCATATTCAACGATCAAGCATCAATCAAACTGCCATGTTACGAAGAAATTTCATCGGAGTCCTCGGAAATACAAGCCTGCTTTATCTCTCCGGTGGGTTGACTGAATTAATGGCCTCTGATAGACCAGCAGCCTCGAATGAATTTGTCTTTCTTGAAGCGGAACAGTTCTCGGATTTCGGAGGATGGAACCTGGATCAGCAGTCCATGGAAAAAATGGGAAGCCCTTACCTGCTGGCACATGGCCTGGGTATACCTGTTCAGGATGCTAAAACCGAAATTGTGTTCCCCTCAAAAGGTACCTATCGCGTGTGGGTTCGGACCAAGGACTGGGTGGCTTTTTGGAATGCACCGGGTACTCCCGGGAAATTTCAGCTCATGGTCAATGATAAGCCATTGACTGAAACCTTTGGTACGAAAGGTGTTGGCTGGCATTGGCATGACGGGGGAACCATACAGGTCGGTAAAAAGGCGAAGATCGCATTGCACGACCTCACGGGTTTTGAGGGCAGATGCGAAGCCATCCTGTTCTGCAAGGATGTTAATTTCAAACCTACGGATGATATTGACGCATTGACCAAGTTCAGGCGCAAACTCCAGGGATTACCGGACTTACCTGCCAAGGGTGGATCGTATGATTTCATCGTGATCGGTGGTGGTCTGGCAGGGACCTGTGCTGCCATCTCTGCCGCAAGAAATGGTGCGAAAGTGGCATTCGTTCAGGACAGGCCAATACTGGGTGGAAACGGAAGTTCAGAAGTAAGGGTATGGCCCGAAGGGCACACCAATAAAGAACCATATACACATGTGGGCGATATCGTAACCGAAATCCTACCTGATATTCAGAAGGGCCCCGGACAGGTATTGAATGGGGTGGATGCAAGTCATTATGATGATAAATTAAAGCTGGACATCGTAAAAAATGAACCGAACATCAAGTTGTTCATTGAAAACAGAGCCATTTCAGTGGAGAGGGTGGGCGATGCCATCAAATCGATCACCATACAGCATATCAGGACAGGTCGCCAATTGATCCTCACCGGCAATTATTTTGCAGATTGCACCGGTGATGCCGTCGTGGGTTTTAAAGCCGGTGCTGATCATGAATATAAGGCTGAGAATCTGATGGGCAGTACCAATCTGTTCAACGTACTTGATGCAACGAACAAGGAAGAAGTATTGAATTGTGAGTGCAAGGATAAAAGTGCCCTGGCCATGAAGTGTGAAATGGGCGATTTTGCACAGCCATTTCCCAGGTGTCCCTGGGCGTTGGATCTTTCCGACAAGCCCTTCCCCGGCAGGAAAGGTGTCAAGGCTTACAATGGTAAAGAAGGTCTGGAGTCTTTCGCTAATATGTGGTATTGGGAAAGCGGTTTCAACAAGGATCAGGTGTCTGACATTGAACAGATCCGGGATTATAATTTCAGGGCCATGTATGGGGCCTGGGACGTCATCAAGAATGTCGATAATATGTATCCGAACCACCGCCTTGGATGGTCGGCATACATCGCCGGAAAAAGGGAGTCAAGGCGATTGATGGGTGATATCATCCTGGATGCAGAAGATTTTAAAAAACAACGAAAATTTGAAGATGCCTCCTTCCCCTGTTCCTGGGGTGTTGATCTGCATACTCCAAGAGCTCAATTCAAAGTCGGTTTTGAAGGCGATGAATTCATTGCAGATTATACCCGCGGAAAAGAGTATCAATACGGGAATCTTTACTGGGCACCTTACCGGACCTTGTATAGCCGAAATATCAGCAACCTGTTCATGGCCGGAAGAAATATCAGTGTCACCAAAACCGGACTTGGTCCCGTCAGGGTCATGCGTACCTGCGGCATGATGGGAGAAGTTGTGGGTAAGGCGGCATCCATCTGTGTGAAGCATAACATAACGCCACGGCAGGTGTATGAGAAACATCTCGATGATCTTAAAAACTTATTGAAGGCACCGGGAAAGAAAATGGCTTAATGGGTCAGACCCTCAATCGTCGATCCTTTGATCGGATCGGTCATATGGTCTGAGCGATCCCATGATCAGTGTTTGCATGGAAGATCTTTTTTGTCATCCGGCTCATATTTATTTTACACCATTGAATCTTATGCAGGCGAAACTGCTCTCTCTGTTGGCGGGGCGGGTAATTTGTCCGAAAAAAATATTTGGTAATGGCCGACAGGGAAGGGGCATCCTGTTCCCAATGATCAGCATGACAAACCACCTGCAGGTAGCAGATGTTCGGGCGCTTTCAATATCCATGACATCATGAAAAGAAAGGAGAATGATCTTACCAGTGGATCACAGATCCAGTGGGTGTCGTAGATTTTTTTGTATTTATGTGGACTGCACATTGGTCAATCCCGGCTTGTCCACCGTGATCGACCCCAGCCAGGCACACATCGTTTTACTTGACTCCAACATGGCCGGGTTTCCTCCTATTTTGAGTTTTTTGGCAACGGGGCTCCAGGGCATCACTGGAATTGGAATGCAGGAAGAAGGAACAAACACGGGTACCGGACCGGCCATTTTCCAATTCATGGGGTTCGCAGGAGAGAGGCAATTCCCAAAGGCGGGAATATTCAAAAATGGTACGAAATCCATTTGGGTAGCGATCGCATTCATATTCGCATTCATGGTCATGCCGATAGGCAGCACGATCATACTCTTAGGACCCGAACCGAAGGAACATTTCAATTTGGCGCCCATGCACACACATTTTGGCATAACTCAATTTTTTGGTCCCAGAGATAGGGGGAGAATTAGGGTGAGGGTCACTTAGACCCTACAGATTAAAGGTAAGCACTCACATTGTCAATTTCAAGGATAAAAAGTGTGTAGATTCCGGCAACGTGTTTTTTAATTTGGGTTTCTGTATTCCATTGGCGTTTTGCCGGTCTTTTGTTTGAAAAGTTTATTGAAATATTGAGGGTATTCAAATCCCAGATCAAAGGCGATTTGGTTGATGTTCTTGTCCGAATTTAAGAGCGAATTCTTCGCTTCCTCGATAAGATGAGCATGAATGTGTTCTTGTGTGTTTTTGCCTGTTTCTTTTTTCAAGAGGTCGCTTAAATAACCAGGCGATAAATTCACCTGTTCGGCTAGAAACCTGACGGTTGGCAATCCTTGTTCTTTCAGTTTGGTTCCGGCAAAATATGTAGTCAGGATATTGTGTATTTCAGTGATGACTGATTTGTTTGTTTGGCTTCTGGTGATCATTTGTCTGCCATAAAACCTTGAACAATAATTCAGTAATAATTCAATGGTAGACACAATAATGAATTGGCTATGTACATCAATGTTCTCCTGAAGTTCTATTTTGATTTTCTGAATACAGTCAAACAGGATATTTTTTTCCTTATCAGAAAGATGAAGTGCTTCTGTTACTTCGTAACTGAAAAATGTATAGTCTTTAATTTTTTCATTCAACGAAGTGGTTCTGATCAAATCAGGATGGAAAAACAAACCCCAACCCATTTTGTCTTCTTTTTCTTCTACTTCATTATCTATTTCAATGACCTGATTGGGTGCAATGCAAACCAGGTTGCCATCTTGAAAATCAATTGTCTTTCTTCCGTATTTTATATTGTTTTTGCAATAGTTCTTGAACATGACCGAATAGAAATCGGTGGTGATTTTTGTTTTTTGTTCCACGTGTTCAGTAACCTTGCTGAAATCTAAAACAGTCACTAAAGGATGATGGCTGTTCCCCAGGTTGAACAACCTGTGCAGGTCGGTGATGTTTTGAAGGTGTATTATCTCTTTCATATTTTTTCAGCCAATTCATTCAGATATTCAAGATACACATACCCGCGCCTTTCGGCAAAAAAATCCAGAATCAAAACGATGCTTGCCTGGATAAATAAGCCCAAACCAAGACCTCTCCAGAAGGTGTCGTTCATAGAACTATACATCAAGACAATACCAAGAACAATCAACGCAATTTCCGTGTACCTGAAAAAAACAAAATTACCCATCACTTTTTTCATTCTTGGAATTTCAATATTTTTTATGTTCGAGGGTTGAGACTTTATAAAAGTCTCAACCCTTTCAATGTCCTTCGGACTTCTTCTAACAATCGTAAATCCCACGATACATTCAAGAAATGCAACCATGACAAAGGGAACAGCAACTCCTTTCCAAAAAGAGGTTTTAAGCACCAATATGAAATAAAGTGCCATTGCCAATGCAATGAACCCCATTATTATGAAAATGTAACTTTCGGCTTTTTCCCCGTTGAAGTATTTCACTATATTGTTCATGTGCCGGAAGTTTAGAGTCCAAACTGTGATTTAATACCGCCGATGAATGTATCATCGTCATATTGCTGACGGTTTGCAACAAGCATTTTTGCATCTTCACCTGCAGTATATCTCAATTTATTTTTACCGTCAGTGGCAGCCTCGAAAATCACTTCGGCAACCACACTGGCTGGAGATGCGTTTTTTGCCATAGATGGCATTGCCATCATCAATGCACCCACAATATTCTGGTATTCTGTCATTTTTTCGTCGTTGCTAAAATCAAAGGACCTACCCGAAAAATCAGTAGCGATCATACCCGGTTCAACAATTTTTACTTGTCCGCCAAATTGTGCTACTTCATAGTGGAGAGATTCAGATATACCTTCAACAGCAAATTTTGTTCCGTGGTACAGTGAGCCTAAAGGAAAGGTCATTTTACCGCCAATGGATGATATGTTGATGATTATGCCGTTTCTATGTTGTCTGAAATGCGGCAGAAGGGCTCTAGTGACATCTATAAGTCCGATAACATTGGTGTTGAATTGTCTTAAAATCCTATCCCGACTAAAAGTCTCTAATGGGCCATATGCACCATAACCGGCATTATTTAGCAATACATCAATGCGTCCAAATTTTTGGACACCTTCTTCAACTGCTTTTTGAATGGAATCCAAATCCAGTACATCAAGTTTCGCGACTAAAACATTGTCTAATTTTTTTAATGCATCTTCATTTTCCGGATTCCTCATTGTAGCGATGACATTCCATCCTTTAGATTGAAACAGTATGGCTGTTTCCTTTCCTATGCCGCTACTTGCACCTGTAATTAAAATCGTTTTGTTCATTTTTTATATTTTAAGAATCTTGGTGCAAAGTTGTCTCTCTGATCATTATCCGGATACATCAAAATAAGGTTAATTGTATACCTTTTACGGTTTCAAGGTCTAATCTTAATGTTGCCGTTTGGGGTATTGTCAAGTGGTGGTTGTGTGGGCGCGAAAACAGTGAAGTTAAACTCAGCAAAAGTGAAGACTGTGTAAGTTCGATATGGTAAGTCAAGCTTTATTATCCTGATAAGTTTGCTTCGAAGCATGTACAGATTCAATACGAAGTAAGTTAATAATTCATTTATGAGCAGGACCTTTTACGAACAGCCGTTTGAAAGCGGTGGTTGTATACAGGATCGCTCGCTGGGCGTGGACTACACGCGCGCACCGGTTAAGTAGAAATCAGATCCCATGA
>JBIKIB010000169.1:0-7597 GCA_044361845.1 Chitinophagaceae bacterium
AAATACGGTTGTAGTGGTTCTGTAGACAGGGTTTCAAACAAGGCGATGCCTTCAGTGTACTGTTCAAAAAAAGGAATGGAAAGTTCTGATAGTAAGCTATGTACATTTCGATGTTCTTTGCCAAACCAAGTTGCACCCATTTCCATGGGCGTTTGATTTTCGCCAAAAATGGTTTCAATTCGTCCACCCAACCGACTTTGGGCTTCCAGTACTTTGAAACGAATATGTTGTTTGTGTAAATGATAAGCTGTGGTGAGGCCACTCAATCCACCTCCAATAATGATTACTTCGTACATGATTTTGATTTTTTTATCAATGACTCACAAAAGTTAACAAGATGCAAAAATCAGGGGTATTCTGTTGAATGCGCTGCTGTTCTTTTGCCTTTAGTATGCGCCTTGGATTAATTCCCCTGCTATCATGACGGTGGCCTCGTTTACGGCGTCTGCGACCATTTTTCAGATGGGTGTGCAGCGGATTTTGTATCCCTGTGCCTTGTGCTCGTTACCTTTTTTGCAATCCTAAATCCATCGGTAATACCATCCATGACGGATGGATCATTCACCCGTTTCTATTCCCTTGTTTTGGTGATACACTCAGGACTCCATTTCTTGTCTTTGTACAATACTACCCATTCATCGAAACATAAAAAAAGCCGATTCATCAAAGAATCGGCTTAATGGTAATGTGCTCTTTGCTAGACTGAGTTCGAACGATATATGGTATGACGCTAGTTCAATTTTGAAAGGGTTGTGTTTTCCACTAAAAGGCTAAATTTGGTTATGAATCGATTTAAATTGGATAGAAACGCCTTTAAAGGGCAAACCCAACAAGAGGCTGCCAATCACGCCGCCATTTATAAAAAGCTCTCTTGGCAGGAACGATTGAAAATTGCAGGATACCTGAACAGTGTAGCGTATAACTTCGACGTAAATAATCCCCCTAGAATGGACCGCACTAAATTTTCTGTCAAATCCATTCGGGGCTAATGGGAAATATTTTCAACAGCGATTTTCGTGACTTTCTTTTAGCCCTTAATAAAAACGGCGTAAGATATTTACTCGTTGGGGGATACTCGGTAATTCTCCATGGGTATTCCAGGACTACCGGGGATATGGATTTATGGGTTGACAGAACGGCTGATAATTATGCAAAAATTGTAGCTGCATTTCGGGAGTTTGGGATGCCAGTGTTTGACATGACAGAAAATAATTTTCTCGAGCATCCTGCTTGGGACGTTTTTACATTTGGAGTACCGCCCGTAGCTATTGACCTAATGATTAGTATCGAAGGGTTTAGCTTTAATGAAATCTATCAGCGCTCAGTCATTTTTGATGATGATGGTCTTCATGTTCGGGTAATTCATAAAAATGATCTAATTGCTTTAAAAAAAAGTGCAGGCCGATCAAAGGATTTAGACGACTTAGAAAATTTAGGATGAAATATAAGCTGGATTACTTTCAGTGATCTCAATACGTCCTACGAGGGGGCTTACTAACAAAAAAAGTCCTCGCTCGCTTCGCTCACCCGGTCTTTTTATTTGTCTGCTTGGCAAAAAATGCTTTACTAAACAGACAAATAAAAAAGTCCTGCACTAAGTGCGGGACTTTTTTATTTGTGCCCAGGACTGGATTCGAACCAGCACATCCTTGCGAACGCTGCGACCTGAACACAGTGCGTCTACCAATTTCGCCACCTGGGCATCTTTCCTCGTTCAGGGATGCAAATATACTGAACGATACGAAATCACAAAGGGAAATTTTGACTTATACGGATACATTGAAATCCCGCAACGCGTCATTCAGACTGGTCTTGAGATCCGTACTGGGTTTTCGTTGTCCGATGATCAGCGCACATCCCACCTGGAATTCTCCCGCCGGGAATTTTTTCGCGTAAGATCCGGGAATGACCACACTTCTGGCCGGTACCCGACCACGGTATTCAACAGGCTCCGCACCACTCACGTCAATGATCTTAGTCGACTGTGTCAGCACAACATTCGCACCTAATACAGCTTCTTTTTCTACCCTGACACCCTCCACCACAATGCACCGGCTGCCGATGAAGCAACCATCCTCCACGATCACGGGGCTCGCCTGCAGCGGTTCCAGCACACCGCCAATGCCCACACCGCCACTCAGATGCACACCCTTGCCGATCTGGGCACAACTGCCCACCGTGGCCCAGGTATCCACCATCGTGCCTTCATCCACATACGCACCGATGTTCACATAAGACGGCATCAGTACCACATTCTTCGCCAGATATGCACCATAGCGTGCCACCGCATGCGGAACAGCCCTTACACCCAGTCCTTTGTAATCCTTCTTCAGCAGCATCTTGTCGTAAAACTCGAAGGGTGGCATCTCCCAGGTTTGCATCTGCTGTATCCCGAAATACATCAGGATAGCTTGCTTGACCCACTCATTCACCACCCAGCCATCACCTTCCGGCGCAGCCACCCTCAATCGACCTTTATCGACTTCCTCTATAACCGCACGAACGGCATCACTATATGACTGGTCTTTGAGTAATTCACGGTCAGACCATGCCGATCCTATCAAATCCTTCAGTTCCATCCTTCTGTTTTTTTCGCAAACATAGTGCTAAATGCTTTTGAGCGCATTATTCGCGCCCAGTTCTCTGCATCGATCCCGGATGTTCATTCTTTTCATATCAATGCCTGACATCTACATGGCAACCCTCCGCCAAAACCCTTCCTTTCCCCTAATTTCGCAGAGTGCAAAAATCCTTCCTGATCATTCAAACCGCCTTCATCGGAGATGTTGTTCTTGCAACTGCTCTGGTTGAGAAACTCAGGATCCACTATCCTGAAGCAAAGATTGATTTCCTGTTACGAAAAGGAAACGAAGGGCTGCTGCAAGGACATCCGCATATCCGCAAAGTATTGGTGTGGGATAAAAGCTATCAGAAACTGCGCAATAAATTCCGGTTACTCGCAAGGATCAGAGAGGAACGTTACGATGTGGTGGTGAACGTACAACGCTATCTTGCCACAGGATTCCTGACAGCATTTTCCGGAGCAGCTATGCGGGTAGGCTTTGACCTAAACCCGATGAGCTTCCTGTTCAATGTCAGCATACCCCATGCCTCGGCCATCAAGTCTACCTGGATGCATGAAACCACCAGGAACCAGCAGCTCATTAGCCATCTCACCGACAAGGTCGCCCTGAGGCCTAAACTCTATCCGTCTGAATCTGACAGGGACCGGATAGCAGCATACACGACCGCCCCGTATATCTGCATCGCTCCGACGTCCGTTTGGTTCACCAAACAATATCCACCCGAGAGATGGGTATCATTCATCCGAAAAGTTCCCGCTTCTTTCAAGATATTCCTGATCGCGGGCCCCGGTGACATTGCGATCTGTGATGAGATTTGCAGGAAGTCTGAAGCCCATGATCGCATCCTGAACCTTGCAGGTCGACTTAGTTTTTTGCAGACGGCCGCACTCCAAAAAGGAGCTGCCATGAACTTCGTCAATGACTCCGCCCCACTGCATTTTGCATCCGCCATGAACGCACCGGTGACGGCCGTCTTTTGCTCCACCATCCCCGCATTCGGCTACGGCCCATTGTCGGATGTCTCCCATGTGGTCGAAGTGAATCAACACTTGCCCTGCAGACCTTGCGGCATTCATGGGAAAAATACCTGCCCTAAAGCGCACTTTCACTGTGCCATGCTCATAGATGATACCCAGCTCTTACAGTGCCTCCCCGCTGTATCCTGCTGATCACTCTTCCAAGTTTCATATTTTTGCATGCTATGGATATCCGATGTTCACAAGAGGAACGTTTCCTCATCAACAAAGTGGCAAATGCAGCGCAGGAAGCAGGTATGGAAGCGTATCTGATCGGTGGATTCGTGCGTGACAAAATCCTCGACCGGCCCTGTGCGGATATGGATGTCGTTTGCCTGGGCGATGGTATCGAGCTGGCGGAACTTGTCGCTGCCCGTTTCTCCCCCAGGCCGCATGTCTCCTTTTTCAAGACTTTCGGAACCGCTCATATCCGCGTGCATGACTATGATATCGAATTCGTTGGCGCAAGGAAAGAAAGCTACCGCCAACATTCCAGGAACCCTGAAGTGGAACCTGGTTCCTTGCAGGATGATCTGGAACGCCGTGACTTCACCGTCAATGCGATGTCCGTTAGCCTTAATGCCACGGACTTCGGAAAACTCTTCGATCCGTTCAACGGATTGTCGGATCTGTCAGGTCGCATCATCAGAACGCCCCTTTCCCCCGATAAGGCCTTCACCGATGATCCCCTTCGCATGCTCAGGGCCATTCGCTTCGCAGCCCAACTGGGATTCACCATCGACCCGTTCACCTGGGAAGGGATCCTCAAGCACCGCGACCGGATACGGATCATCTCACAGGAACGCATAACCGAAGAACTCAATAAGATGATCATGTGCCGGATCCCTTCCGTGGGCTTCGACCTGATGTACCGGTCTGGTTTGCTGAAACTGGTGTTCCCGCAGATGGTCGATCTCGCAGGAGCGGAATACCGCGATGGGGTGGGGCATAAGGATAATCTCTACCATACCTTTCAGGTACTGGATAATATTTCACGTAACACTGATGACCTCTGGCTTCGGTGGGCGGCGATCCTGCATGATATCGGAAAGCCCGCCACAAAACGTTTTGAAGAAGAAGCGGGATGGACATTCCACGGACATGAAGTCGTGGGCGGACGAATGGTCCCGCGCATCTTCACACAACTGAAGCTGCCGCAGGATGCCAAGATGCGCTTTGTCCGTAAGATCGTGGAACTGCACCTGAGGCCCATAAGCCTCACAAAAGAAAATATCACTGATTCCGCTGTCAGGCGACTGCTGTTCGATGCAGGTGAGGACATTGATGCATTGATGACCCTCTGCAATGCAGACATCACCTCTAAAAACAAACAGAAAGTAAAACAGTTCCTCTCGAATTTCGAGATGGTCCGCCAACGGATGAAAGAAGTGGAGGAGAAGGATCAACTTCGAAACTGGCAGCCACCGGTAACCGGTGAAATGATCATGGAGGCTTTCGGTATCACACCCTCCCGTGAAGTCGGGGATATCAAGACGGCCATTCGGGAAGCCATCCTCGATGGTGTTATCCCAGGCACAAAGGAGGCCGCATGGGAGTTTATGCTGATAAAAGCCAGGGAAATGGGGCTGCAGATGAAATGAATTCCCATACCGAAAAGCTTGACATTTGCATGAGGATTTGATTCGTATGGATGAAATATTTTCGTACAACAGATGAAAGGCCTTCCGCTTACCACATCATCATTCCATCAAAACATCGTAATTTCACACCATGGCTATCTTGCGTTTCAGGATCTATTTCGAAGAAGACGAAACGGTTTACCGCGATGTCGTTATCCGTCACTCACAACTTTTCATCGACCTGCATCATCAGATCCTGAAGAGTTTTGAGTTCGACGCCAAGCATCAAGCCACTTTCTATCGCAGCAATGACAGCTGGCAAAAGGGTAGGGAGATATCGTTGCAGAAATACGATAAACCCTATAAGGCGGAACCTTTACTGATGGACGAAACGACCATCGGGTCGGAGATAAAAATGCCGAATCAGAAATTCCTTTATACCTACGACTTCACCCGGAACTGGCCATTCATGGTGGAACTCATCAACGTCTCTGCGGAAGAAAATCCTAAACTCACTTACCCTGCCACGATCCGGGTAGAAGGCATCGGCCCAAGTCAATACGGGACCAAAAGCATCCTCGGGGATCGTTTTGTCGATGTGGAAGAGAAATACGACCTCTCTGAAGGCATCGATGGCTTTGGAGAAGAAGGCGATGGCGAAGGTGAAGGTGACACGGGCGATACCGATATTGACGGACAAGAAGAGACTGCCACTGGAGAAGAATTTTAAGGCCTCCCACTGATCACATGCACCCAAAGACGGTCATCATCATCACCGGCCCGACAGCAGTCGGTAAAACAGCCCTCGCCATTCGAATCGCTGAACATTACAGGACAGAGATCATTTCCGCTGATTCCCGCCAATGCTTTCACGAGCTGAATATAGGAGTCGCACGCCCGTCTGAAAATGAACTGCGGGCAGTTCCCCACCATTTCATAGCCTCACACAGCATCCATGAGGATGTCACCGCCGCTGTTTTTGAGGCATATGCGCTGCACGCCTCGGCACAGATATTCACCCGCAGTGATACCGTCGTCATGACCGGCGGTACCGGACTCTATCTCCGGGCATTCACAGATGGAATGGACAATATGCCTCCAGTCCCGAAAGAAATACGCGACGAAGTACAATCCCTTTTCAACAAAGATGGAATGAACGGGCTTATCAACGCCATCACTGCTGAAGACCCCCAGTTCGCAGAACAAGGGGAGATGCAAAATCCACAAAGAATGATGCGCGCACTGTCATTCATCCGGACTACAGGAGTTTCCATGCTGCAATTCCGGCACAAAACCGTGGCCGAACGACCCTTCAGGATCATCCGCATCGGACTGGAACTGCCGCGACAAGAACTCTACGCCCGCATCGATCAGCGCGTCGACATCATGATGAAAGCAGGATTGTTGCAGGAAGCTCAAGGCCTCATGGCATATCGCCATCTCAATGCCCTTCAGACAGTGGGGTATAAGGAGTTGTTCAGTTATCTGAGTGGTGACGTCAAATTAGATGATGCCATCAAACTGGTCAAACAGCACACGAGGAATTACGCCAAACGACAAATGACCTGGTTCAGAAAGGTAGACCACATGGCTTGGTACCATCCGGATGATGAACCATCCATTTTTAATTGGATCAGGCAATCCTCACGACCCTGATAGGTCAATGAAGACCCAGGTATCTGCCGAAGATTGCCTGATTTTTTTCGATGGATCAGAACTTGAATCCAAAGGTCAGCAAAATATTCCCGGTTCCGGTATTCATATTCACAGGGGAAAAAGTCCCGTTATCCAGCCGATACGGATAATACGCATCCTTTACGATCTGATGAACATACGTGATGTCTATGAACTTGCCTTTATCTCGATACCCGAAACCTCCACTCAGATTCATCCGGCCGCCTTTCACATCAGCTGTCTGGTATGGGTTACCGAAATATGCGAATCCGGCACGTGCCATGATGGTCTCGAATTTCAACTCGCCGCCCACCCGAATGTTTATCGCAGACTTGTACAGGTTGTCTATCGTACTGTTGAGGTCATTGAAATAGGAGGCGGAATTATTTGCCGGATCTGAAGCACTAAAGGAAGATGCCTTGTAGTTGAGATACTCCACATCCGCACTGATGAAGCCCCTTTGTTTTGTGATGTCCTGATCTTCGCGGAAAACATACGAGACGCCACCCATCACCCGGAGTGGATTATTAAGGTTATAAGCAAACTCACCATCCAGCCCGTTATTGAAATCCCGCGATGACTGGGTCTGTGTACCTGCACCTGCATATCCCTCAAGATCAGCCGTGAGGGTACTGGCATACCTGTCCTCCATGTTGTAAAAAGTAGGGGTGTGGAATGCCAATCCTATCCTGACCTGTTCGACAGGTTTGAATATCATGCCGAGTTTCAGGTTGACGCCGAT
>JBIKIB010000170.1:0-7583 GCA_044361845.1 Chitinophagaceae bacterium
CGAGCCATATATTTCCTGTTTTCCCTTTGTTTAGATCTCGATGGTATTGCCTATGACAGGGATGATCAATTCCAGTCCCTGATGCACAAAATGCGATTTTGCTTTGTCAATGTCAATTTTTATCAATTCGAATGTGCCCTGGTGCACCCCGATCACTTTCCGGCACTGCAACATATGGGCCGCTCTAGCCGCATCCTCAAAGCCCATCGTGAAATTATCCCCTATCGGCAGGATGGAAAAATCGGGCGGAACAAAGCTGCATATAAGCTGCATATCGAGGGTGAGGGCGGTATCCCCACTGTAATAAAAATTCCCTTTCGCTGACTTGACAACGAACCCCATGGGGTTGCCACCATATGAACCATCCGGCAGCCCCGATGAATGTACCGCTGTCACGGCCTTCACCATCCCGAATGGGAACTGCCATTTGCCACCGGTGTTCATCGGGTGGGTGTTCTCCACGCCCTGTTTCTGGAGCCATTCATGAATCTCCCAGTTCGTGACGACAAGGGCGCCGGTGCGCCTGGCGATATCCACACAATCGAGGATATGGTCGGCGTGGCCGTGTGTCACAAAAATGTAGTCAGCGGGTATGTCACCCACCCGAATAGTCGATGCCAGCGGGTTACCCGTGATGAAGGGGTCGAAAAGGATGTGTTTCCCCCCGATCTCCACGCTAAAACAGGAGTGTCCGAAGTAAGTCAGTTTCATATCGGTTCATGTATCTTTTGGTCAGCGAAAAACCCTTGGGTCGCCTCAGGGAAAGGGCTTTGCGTACCTTTCGTGAGCGTCTTCATACCCTATGATCATCTCGCCGATAATCTGACAAGCTGTCAAAATTACGTTTTCGGCACTATTTAAGGGAACAATATATTCACAAAACACGTTATCACGATAATTGAACACATTCATGACATATACCATCATCTCAGGTACCAACAGGGTCGGCAGTAACACCTTGAAAGTCGCAAGGCTCATCGCATCGATATTGAAAGAAAAAGGGCATGAAACACAGCTGGTGAGCCTCGAAGGGCTGGATCTTAACGGCAGGAGTCCGGAACTTACCCGCCTTGAAACGGAGATCCTCATACCTACGCAGAAGTTCATCTTCGTGATTCCCGAATACAACGGCAGCTTCCCCGGGTCGCTAAAGACCATGATCGACCTCTCAGACATCAAACAGGTATGGTGGTGGAAGAAAGCCATGCTCACAGGGGTATCATCGGGTCGTGCCGGCAATTTGCGGGGGATGGACCATCTGACCGGCACTTTGAATTACCTGAAAGTGACTGTTCTGCCAAACAGGTTACCGGTTTCCATGATCGATAAACTCATCGATGCTGAAGGAAACATCACGGATGCCTCCACCTTGGCTTCACTCACCGCACAAGTGGATGAGTTCATCGGTTTTTGATGATCCGGATCCCGGAAGATTTTTGATTTCACACCTGAACTCATATGAACAGACTATTTGCTTCCTCCGTTTTCATCATTGCGATGCTGCTGCTTGACTGGTATGTTTTTCTGGCTTTCCGCCTGGTGACGCAACATCTGCCGGAGCGATGGAAATGGTTCGTGTACGGAGTGTACTGGTTGTTCCCCGCTATTGCTGTGTTCATTTACATCGCCGGTCCGCTGGTGCATATCGAGCAATGGCCAAAGGTATTGCGCATCAATGTGTACTCGATCCTCATTGGATTGTTCATCGCTAAGTTCATTGCGGCCGCATTTTTCGTTGCGGATGATATCCGGCGGGCGGTGCATTACACGGGAGGAAAGCTGTTCTATCGGTTCATCCAGAACGAATCCTTTCCGGCCGCATCGATCAACCGGTCCGTATTCCTCAGCTGGCTGGGTTTCACGGTAGGTGGGGGTGTCTTTGGAAGTCTGCTATGGGGGTTCGGGAATAAATATAAATATAAGATCGTGCGTGTGAAACTCTCATTCCCCAACCTGCCGGAGGCTTTCAGGGGAACGCGTATCGTGCATATCTCCGATATACATTCAGGGAGTTTCACCGACAAGAAGGCCGTCGAGCTCGGTGTTCAGCGGATACTCGACCTGGAGCCCGATATGATCTGCTTCACTGGCGACCTCGTGAACGACCATGCGGATGAGATGAAAGATTATAAGGATGTGTTCGCCCGGCTCACAGCTCCGATGGGTGTCTACAGCTGCCTCGGTAACCATGACTATGGCGACTACCGGTCATGGCCAAACGCAGCAGAAAAAATCGCCAACCTGGAGAGATTGAAGGGCATACATGGGGAGATGGGCTGGAAGCTGCTCATGAATGAACACGGTGTGATCGAACGCGCCGGAGAGCGCATTGCCATCCTTGGCATCGAGAACTGGGGAGCGAAAGCGAATTTTGCAAAATACGGCAGGATGGAGGACGCACACAGGGATACGGAGGCATTCCCCTTCAAGATCCTGCTGAGCCATGATCCCAGCCACTGGGAGGCAGAGGTACTCAGGGATTACACAGACATTGACCTCATGCTCAGTGGACATACCCATGGCATGCAGTTCGGTGTCGAGATACCGGGGTTCCGCTGGAGTCCGGTGCAATACGTCTACGCACAATGGGCCGGTTTGTACCGGAAAGCACACCAGCATCTGTATGTGAACAGGGGGTTTGGATTCATCGGGTATCCCGGAAGGGTGGGCATCCTCCCGGAGATCACGCTGATCGAACTTGCCTGAGGTTCATAAAGTGTCAATGGCCCTTAAGATCAGGGTCCAGGATCTTTAACATCTAATTTACTTTACATGTTTTTTTTAATTCTATATCTTAGAGCATAAAATAGTAAATATGAAGAAAATCATCTTTTTTACAATGATATGCTTCGCGTGCATGTCCAATTCACAGGCACAGGGTAGTTTCAAGATCGGAGCCCGTGTAGGTTCTACGATGTATAAGATCGACGGACAGTCGTTCAAAAATGGCTTCAATTTCGGGTACCATCTTGGCGGAGCGATGGAGATCATGTTCAGCAAAAAATTCGGTATCCAACCTGAAGTGTTGTTCAACCACAGCACGACCAAGACCGGTGACAACCTGCAGGATCTGGTATCCGGCCTGAATCTGTCCACGGCCACCAACCTGAACTACCTGAGCATTCCTGTTTTATTCAATATCAAGCCATCCGGTGGGCCCTTGTCGCTTTTACTCGGGCCGCAATTCGGCATCTTGATGAACAATGGTTCTACGCTTGTGCAGAATGGTACCGATGCTTTCAAGAAAGGCGATCTGTCCATTCTCGGTGGCGTCCAATTAAATCTCGCAGCTTTCCGTATCTACGGCCGTTACGGGGTCGGATTGAGTAACCTGAATGATATCACCGACCAGCAGAAGTGGAGGAGTCAGATGATACAGCTTGGGCTTGGTCTGATGTTCTGATGTCTTTTAAGCGTGTTCCATGCCGCGAAAGTCTCTGAAATCCATGGGAACATCCTGTTGAAACTGATAATTTCCGGAATTCCTGTTACATGACCAGCTCATGTGACAAATTGTCTTGAGGGACGCACCATTTGTGCGTCCCTTTTTTGTGAAATCTATATACTTTCCTGCCGGAACTTGTCGAAGGATCAATACTTTAATGGTTTAACCACCGGCAGTTCTTCGTACTGGATCAACAGGATCGTTTTGGGTTTTGTTGGCATTAATCTTGCCTTATGTCGGAAGTGATTTTTTTTCGTGGCTTGGGCCATTTTTTGTGACAAGATGACGTTAATCTGTGAATAATGTTCAATACTCCGGGATTTATGATGACAGATGAGGATATGGATTTCATGCCGATCATTTCTTTGAATGACGGTGAAGGAGATGGCCCGGATGAGCTTCCGATTCCGGATGAGCTTCCGATCCTGCCATTGCGCAATACGGTATTGTTCCCAGGGGTGGTGATACCCATTACAGTCGGACGGGATAAGTCGATCAGAGCCGTGAATGAGGCCTACAAGACAGATAAGCTCGTAGGTGTACTTGCCCAAAAAGACAGCAATGTGGAGGATCCTTCGATCCGGGACCTTGTGAATGTCGGGACGGTGGCAAGGGTCATCAAGCTGATCAAAATGCCGGATGGCGGAACGACCGTCATCATACAGGGCAAGAAGCGTTTCGAGCTTAAGGAGGTTGTTACCGAGGATCCATATTTCAGGGCCCGGATAGGGTTGCTGGAAGACACAGTGCTGCAGAACGATCAGCAGTTCGAGGCGACGGTGAGTTCGATCAAAGACCTGGCGGGACAGATCATTCAGTTGTCTCCCAATATCCCGACGGAAGCCAGCATCATCCTTCGGAACATTGAGAACCCATCGTTCCTGATCCATTTTGTCAGCAGCAACCTCAATAGCGACCTTTTCGAGAAGCAACAGTTGCTGGAGATGAATGATATCAAGGCAAGATCGGAGACCTTGCTGCATTTGTTGCAGAAAGAGTTGCAGTTCGCGGAGCTCAAGAACAAAGTGACGACCAAGACCAAGACCGAACTTGACAAGCAGCAACGGGATTATTTCCTGCAGCAGCAACTCAAAAGTATCCGGGAGGAACTGGGTGGCGATAGCAATGATCGGGAGATCCAGGAGATGAAGAAGAAGGCCGAGGGTAAGAAATGGAATACCGCGGCAAAGGAACTCTTTCAAAAGAATATCGAGAAGCTGGAGCGGATGCACCCGAGCACACCGGATTACTCCACGGTATATAATCATGTTGACCTGATGCTGGACCTTCCCTGGGAGGAATATACAGCTGACCGGTATGACCTGAGGAAGGCGAAGAAAGTCCTGGATGCCGACCATTTCGGGATGGACCGCATCAAGGAGCGCATCCTTGAGTACCTTGCGGTACTCAAACTGAAAGGGGATATGAAGAGCCCGATCCTTTGCTTTGTCGGTCCTCCCGGTATCGGTAAGACTTCCCTCGGACGCAGCATCTCTCATGCCATTGGCCGAAAATATGCACGCATCAGTTTAGGTGGGCTGCACGATGAGAGTGAGATTCGTGGTCATCGAAAGACTTATATCGGCGCCATGCCCGGCAGGATCATCCAGACGATCCGGAAGGTGAAATCTTCAAACCCGGTGATGATCCTCGATGAGATCGACAAAGTGGGTAAGGACCATCGCGGGGATCCCTCATCCTCACTGCTGGAAGTGCTTGACCCCGAACAGAACCATACCTTCTACGATAACTACCTCGAGTCGGAATACGACCTCAGCAAGGTATTGTTCATTGCCACAGCGAATGATATCCAGAGCATCCAGCCTGCGTTGCGCGACCGCCTCGAGATCATCGAACTCAGCGGATATGCAGTGGAGGAAAAGGCACAGATCGCGATCCGGCACCTGATCCCCAAACAGAAGGAAATGCACGGACTGAAGGATGTTAATTTGAAGATACCGCCAGGCGTGCTGCAGGCCGTCATCGAAAACTACACCCGTGAGAGCGGCGTACGGGAGCTTGACCGTCAGCTTGCATCCATCATGCGGGCCATGGCCAAGGAATATGCCATGAAAGGAAAGATCAAGGCAACACTTACACATAAGGAACTGGAAAAAATCCTCGGGAAGCCAAGGTACTCCAACGATATCTACAAGACGGCGAATATGCCCGGCGTCGCTGTAGGCCTTGCCTGGACCTATGTCGGTGGAGATATCCTCTTCATCGAGACGAGCCTCAGTGAAGGCAAGGGAGAACTTAAACTCACGGGAAATCTCGGGAATGTAATGAAGGAAAGTGCCGCCACCGCGCTCACCTATCTGCAGTCCAATGCCCGCAAAAGCGGGATCGATCCAGCTCTGTTCCAGACCCGTAACATCCATATCCACGTACCGGAGGGTGCAGTACCCAAGGATGGTCCAAGTGCCGGTATCACGATGATGACGGCGCTGGCCTCTGCACTGACCGGCCGAAAGGTAAAGCCCTATCTGGCGATGACCGGAGAGTCAACCCTTCGCGGTCAGGTATTGCCGGTCGGTGGTATCAAGGAAAAAGTACTGGCTGCCAAAAGGGCAGGACTAAAAGAAATCATCCTCTGCTGGCAGAACGAAAAAGACGTGCAGGAGATCAATGCTGAATTCATCAAAGGCATGAAATTCCATTATGTGAAGACGATGCATCAGGTGCTGGAGCTGGCATTGGTGTAGGTCGTTTGCGTCTTGTAACCCACGGTTAAAACCGTGGGCTATGGATGCGGGATTGGATACATCCTTTTAATTAATGTCGTTTGCATCTTGTGAGCCCACGGTTAGAACCGTGGGCTTTCAAATCCAATAAACCTTTTTGAGGAAGCCTTGTTATAACATTTTAAAATGTGATTACATTTTTTGTTGCTTGTTTTAAGGGTTACTTAATTCCTCCATTTTTATGGGGGAATTCTTTTTTAAGCCCTTGCCGATTGCTTATTTTCGCAATGATGTGCAAATTTTCGCACTTCCTTCTGATCTATCTGATTGTTTTTCCGGGTTCGGTGGCTATGACCCAGACCCTTGGAGGGGGCAATACCTATGCCTTCCTGAAAATGCCGGCAGGACCTCAACTGACGGCGCTGGGATCGGCTAATGTGTCGGTCTTTTCACGGGATATTTCGATGTCGGCCCATAACCCGGCCTTGTTACGTACCGAAATGGACCGCCAGATGCTGGCATCTTTCAATATTTTTCAAGGGATCCGGCAGATGAACGGGATGGTTGGTTTCCATTCGGAACGGCTGCAGACGAGTTTTTCCGGTGGTATCGATCATATCCATTACGGAGAGGGTGTACAGACAGATGCAGCGGGTAATATTCTCGGGAATTTCAGGGCGAATGATTATGCCATCCGGTTTGCTTTTTCGCGTCGGTACCTCGACAAATGGCATTACGGCACCACACTTAAATATGTGAACAGCACTTACGGTATGTACACTTCACAGGCCATTATGGCGGATGTGGGCATCAACTACTATGATAGCAGCAGGATGTTGCAAGTGGGATTCGTGGCAAAGAACATGGGCCTGCAGCTGACATCATACGCCGGGCAGGGAGAGGACCTGCCATTCGACCTCCAAGTGGGTATCACCAAAAGACTGCTCCATGCACCACTCCAGTTCTCCCTCACCGCACACCGCCTTCATCAGTTCGATATTCTTTACAGGGATACCGTTTTCAACACAGACAATTACGGCAATCCGGGAAAAGACGGCTTTGTCGATAAGCTCTTCCGGCACCTCATCTTCTCCGTGCAAGGCTTTGTAGGCGACCGGGTCGAGCTCACCCTCGGATATAATTTTTTACGGCGTGCGGAACTGAGCATGAGCAGATCCGCCAATGGCATGACAGGCTTTTCGATGGGCGCAGGCGTGTCGCTAAAAAGAATGCAGGTTCGATATGCCGGCTCAGTATATCAGAATGGCGTTTCTTATCATCAGTTCGGATTGAATCTGGACCTTTCCGGAAAGAAATAAACTTGTACCTTGAGGGCGTTCCCGATCAATCCGCCTTCAAGCCCTATCCTAAAATCGCATGAAATATCTGGACATCCTTCAGGAAGCCCTGCTGGCTTGCGCAGCAAAGGACACTGATGTGGAACTATTGGCCAG
>JBIKIB010000171.1:0-7568 GCA_044361845.1 Chitinophagaceae bacterium
ATGTCTCAACAACACTCACGCATCGTGACCTATGACACGATGGACGATGATGGCGCCTTCGGTGTCGGACTGGGATGCAACGGGATCATACATGTGCTCATGGAACCGGTCAGTCCAGATGACCATATGAACCCCGTTGAACTGCTGCGAAAAGCCACTGCGATGCGCCAGAAGTCAGTGCTGGTGACCCTCTTCCGTTTATCGGATAAGAAAGGCATTCAACCCGGCACCTGTCTTCTGCTGGATGAATCCGGGAATATCACCAGCGATCTGCAGGACGAACGCCTGAAACATGCCATCCTTGAAGATGCCAGAGAAGTCATGAGGACCGAAAAATCAGCCTTCCTGAACTATAGGAAAGAGGAGATGGCTTTTACGGCTTTCATCGAATACCTTCCTCCCGGCATCTCCCTGGTCGTCGTCGGCGCAGGCAACGATGCCATACCCCTTGTCAGTATGGCAGACATCCTTGGATGGGACGTCCGCATTGTTGACGGCCGTGCGAGCCACGCCCGAAAGGATCGATTCACCGCTGCCTGCCAGGTGCTGGTATCCAGGCCCGAAGATGTACTCTCGCAGATACCCACAGACCCACAGACCGTATTCGTACTCATGACCCACAACTTCAATTTCGATAAGGCGATGCTGAAGGCACTCGTGCAAAAGGATATCCTATACATTGGCATGCTCGGGCCTGTGAAAAAACTCGACAAGATGCTGGAAGAGATCCGACAGGAGGGACAATCCATCACGGAGGATCAACTACGGAAAATACATTCGCCCATAGGGCTGGACATTGGTGCGGAACATGCCGAAGAGATCGCACTCTCCATACTCGCAGAGATCAGATCGGTACTCTCAAATAAACCAGGAGGATCCCTCCGGCTATCAGCGGATTTCATCCACCCAAGGATGCATGGCAGAGTACCGGAGAAAATAATATCCTGACATGCCTCATCATATCCTGAACCCTGTCATCCTCTTGCTGGCCGCCGGTATGTCGCGACGCCTGGGCCGGCCTAAGCAACTGCTGGATTTCGGGGGGGAATCATTGCTGAAAAGAACCGCCACCCGCGCATTGCAGTCGAAGATCGGGGCAGTCTATGTGGTCACCGGTGCGGAAAAAAATAAAATTGATATGGAATTGGCTGGCCTGCAAGTCGAAAGAATTGAAAACAAAGAATGGGAAGAAGGGATGGCATCATCCATCCGCACTGGCCTGTTGGCAGCCATTACAAAGAACCCTTCAACTGACGGGATACTAATTATGGTATGCGACCAGCCTGAAGTGACCTCTGGAATGCTTCAGAAATTGATGACCTTGCAAGCTGATAGCGGTGCAGCGATCGCGGCATCTGCATACGGAGGTATCTCCGGCACGCCTGCCGTCTTCCACAGCAGCCTCTTTCATGAACTCATGTCGCTCCGTGGAGACACCGGAGCCAGGAAGATCATGCAAATACATAACGCGGATCTTGTACAGCTGCCTTTCGAAGCGGGTGCACAGGATATAGATACGGAATCCGATTACCTAAATTGGATGATACAAGCAAAACAACAACAAGCATGATCAGGGATTCCTTCAACAGGCTTCACAACTATCTTCGGATATCAATGACCGATAACTGCAACCTTCGTTGTTTTTACTGCATGCCCGAAGAGGACTACTCCTTCACGCCCGCAAGTCGGCTGATGCAGAAGGACGAGCTCGTATCGATCGCGAAGGTCTTCGTACAACATGGTGTCGATAAGATCCGGCTCACCGGTGGGGAACCCCTGGTCCGCAAGGATGCCGCCGAGATCATGCGCGCCCTCTCAAAACTCCCTGTCTCCCTGACGATGACCACCAATGGTTCGAGGCTTCATGAATTCACCGACGTGTTCAGGGAATGCGGGATAAAATCACTCAACATAAGCCTCGATACCCTCGACCGGGACAAGTTCAGCGTCCTTACCCGTCGCGATCAGTTCGACCGGATCACGGAAAATATAAGGCTATACATCGAAGAAGGATTCCATGTGAAAGTGAACGTGGTCGTGATGCGCGGCATCAACGACATGGAACTGAATGATTTCGTGGAATGGACCCGCCACGAGAACGTACATGTACGTTTCATAGAATTCATGCCCTTCACCGGCAACCGATGGAACAGCGATAAAGTGTTCACCTGGCAAGACATGATCGATCGTATCGGAGCACAATACGAGATAGAGCGCCTTGAGGACGGTCCGAATGATACCGCCAAAAAATACCGCGCACACCGTCATACCGGCACCTTCGCCGTCATCAGCACAATGAGCGCTCCGTTTTGTGCAGGCTGCAACCGCATGCGGCTCACCGCCGACGGAAAACTCAAGAACTGTCTGTTCTCTAAAACCGAAACGGACCTGCTCACACCATTCCGTAACGGAGAAGATATACTGCCACTCATCCATGCCAGCATCAATGCAAAAGCAAAAATGCTGGGGGGACAGTTCACAGAGGATTTCGAACAGATACACGCGGAAGATATCGATAACAGGAGCATGATCACCATCGGTGGATGATGACCGGAAAAATTGGTTATGCAAGCATTCCGGTGGATGAATGAACTCGTGATCAGGAAGATCCCCAAAGCATTGTTCAGAGAGAAAAAAATAAAGATGATCTCCGTTTCAGAAGCAAAGGCACTTGTCATCCAACACACCTCCCGGCTCGCCCCACGCACAATTCCGCTTGGAAAAGCAAATGGTCTGGTATTGGCAGAGGATCTGCACGCCACACAAGACATACCCGCCTATCCTCAGTCTTCGATGGATGGATACGCTTTTGGGTACGAAGGGCTGCTCCGGCACGGAACACTTGACATCTCAGGCATCGTCGCGGCCGGAAGTGAGGAAAAACCACGACTGCAACCACATCAGGCCGCAAGGATCTTCACTGGCGCCCCCGTCCCAGAAGGTGCTGACACCATCGTGATGCAGGAGAAATGCACCATTATAAACGGAAAGCTGCATCTGACGCCGCCCTTGCCGGTAAAGGGAGATCACCTTAGACCCATGGGGTCGGAGATCCGAAAAGGATGCCTTGCCCTTGAAGCGGGAACCCGCATCACGCCGGCCGGGATCGGACTGATCGCCGGCATCGGCATGACAGATGTTTTCGCTTACCCGTCACCGATAGTAGGGATCATCGTCACAGGCAATGAATTGCAGGAACCGGGCAACCCACTGCGGCACGGACAGGTCTACGAATCCAACTCCGCCACCCTGAAAGCGGCACTGAAGCAGGTCGGTATCGATGAAGTGAGTGTCTTCAGATCTCACGACGACCCGGTCGCACTCACAACCCTGCTGGAGAAGGTCATTGACTCGCACGACATGGTACTGCTCACCGGTGGCATCAGTGTGGGAGACTTCGATCATGTCCTGCATGCCACGCAAGCATGTGGAGTCAACAAGATATTCCACCGCATTCGACAGAAACCCGGAAAGCCGCTCTATTTCGGGATGCACGGACACAAACCCGTATTCGGGCTTCCCGGCAATCCTTCCTCGGTGCTGACCTGCTTCTATGAATATGTGGCACTGGCACTGGCGCGGATATGCGAAAGGGATAACGCTGTCATGATCCGTCAGATGCCTGTTGCCGGTGACTACAGGAAGACCGCGGGAACGACCCATTTCCTGAAAGGGCATCATCACCAGGGAACGGTCACCATCCTTGACGCACAGGAATCATACCGCTTGCGGTCATTTGCCAGGGCGAACGGCCTGGTCGTACTGGACGAAGGCACGACCCAGCTATCGGCCGGCGATCTTGTGGAAGTGCATCTGTTCCCCATATAAAAAAACAGTGATGGATACCATCGCGATATTCTGCCTGCTGCTCATATTTGTCGCATTCCTTTACGCAGCCGTCGGGCATGGCGGGGCCAGCGGATACCTGGCCCTCATGGCAATCTTCGGGTTCAGTCAGGAGTTGATGAAACCCACGGCCTTACTGCTGAATCTCTTCGTTTCACTCATCGCATTCGTCCAGTACCACCGCAGCGGATATTTCAACCTGAAGGTGTTTCTTCCACTGGCGATCGCATCCGTGCCGATGGCTTTCGCAGGAGGCATGCTGGAGGTGGATGACACCCTTTACAAACGAATCCTGGGTCTGCTGCTGTTCATCCCCATCGCAAGATTTCTCTTCTCGGATGATAAAGCAGCTACCGGGCACCGTGAGCCAGATATATTCACTTCTCTGATCATAGGATCTTCCATAGGATTCTTGTCAGGCCTTATAGGGATCGGAGGTGGCATCCTCCTTTCGCCGTTATTGCTATTATTGGGATGGACTGACCAAAAACAGACGGCAGCCATCAGTGCACCCTTCATCTTCGTAAATTCGCTATCGGGTCTTGGTGGTCAGCTTGTCAACGGTATGGTGATCAGCAGCGACATGATCCTGTTCGCATCGCTTGCATCCATGGGCGGACTGGCAGGTGCATGGTTGGGTGCAAAAAGACTCGACCAGAAAGTCATCCGTATGCTGCTAGTAGGCGTGCTCCTGCTGGCCGCAATAAAGCTCTTGCTCACCCGGGCATAATGGCCGTCATGAAACCGCTGATGGGTATGCCTCAACCATTGACAAGAGGATTCGTTACATTTAACTGAAACAATACGGACAGGATGGATATTGATGTGAAGGTCTTCGGACAATTGACGGATCTGACAGGATCGGCAGCCCTGCGCATCAGTGATGTGCGTGACACCGACGAATTGCGTGCCATCCTGGCAGAACAATACCCCCCACTGAAAGATCACCCCTATGCGATCGCGGTGGACAAAAAGATCGTTTCTGTCAATACGGATCTGGAACCCGGCTGCATCGTAGTACTGATGCCCCCATTCTCTGGCGGGTAACACGATCACTGTTCCACATTCAGCACATATACAAATATGCTCAACGACCCCATACATAAACGTTACCACCGGCAGATCATCCTCGATGGATTTGGTGAGTCCGGACAGCGGAAGCTGATAGATGCAAAAGTCCTGGTGATCGGGGCCGGCGGGCTGGGATGTCCGGCTCTGCTATACCTTTCGGCTGCGGGCGTTGGGCATATAGGCATCGTGGATGACGATGTGGTGTCCATAGAAAACCTCCACAGGCAAATACTCTTCACTACAGAAGATATCGGTCTGTCCAAAACACACGCTGCAACAAAACGCCTGAAGGCACTCACCCCTGAGATAGATATCACGGAATATCCGTTCCGGTTAACCCCTAAGTCATGCATCGAGATCTTCCCGAATCATGATATCATCCTCGACTGCACCGATAACTTCGCCACCCGCTACATGATAAACGACGCCTGTGTGCTGCTCAACAAACCCCTTGTGAGTGCTGCGGTATCACAATATGAGGGACAGCTGGCCGTATTCCAGGTGTCAGGCGGCCAGGACGAAGAACCGGTCAACTACAGGGACCTGTTTCCGGAACCCCCACCACCGGGTTTGATCCGGAACTGCGGAGAAGCGGGTATCCTCGGAGTACTGGCAGGGATCATCGGCACCCTCCAGGCAAATGAAACGATCAAACTCATCACAGGCATCGGGGTAACACTGGCGAACCGACTGCTCACATTCGACATCCGCACCAACACCATGACCGAACTGAAGCTGACACGAAATGACCGAAGAAACCGATCCATGCCCGCGGATACGCAAGCATTCCTGCGCATGGATCATGAAGGGAACTGCTACACCGGAACTCCTGTCGTGGAGATCGGGCCCTCCGCATTCGACATGATGCTGAAGGGAGGGGATGTGGTCGCAGTGGATGTCAGGGAACCTCATGAAGAACCGTCAGTTACGGAATTCGAACATCTTCGGTTATCCTTATCCGTTATGCTTGACGGCATGCATACGATAACCGCCAGGAGGGTGGTATTCTTCTGCCAGTCAGGTGTCAGAAGCCTGCAGGCAGCATCAATACTAACAGCTGCTAAACCCGGCGCACATGAGGTATTCAGCCTCAGAGGAGGCATCATAGCATGGAAGGCACAGTACAAAAAATCGTAACATGGCTGTACGAAAAATCAAGCATATTTTCACACAGGGTGCGGTGACGCCGGGGTTCATCGCAGAAAGCATCGGCAAGCACGCTTCGCAGACGGCCATCGGCGGGCATAGCATCTTTCTCGGACAGGTCAGGGCGGATGTGACAGAAGGCAGAAAGGTCGTTGCCATCGAATACACCGCTTATGAGGAAATGGCGATGGAAAGGATGCACCAGATAAGGGAGGATATTTTCGCAAAACACCCGATCACCTGCATGCATGTGCACCACAGTCTGGGTATGGTGGAGACCGGGGAGATCTGCCTGTTCGTCTTCACCTCATCTGCGCACAGGGCCGCCGCCATCGAGGCCTGCAGCGAAATGGTGGAACGCCTCAAGGTGGAACTTCCCATCTGGGGCCGGGAGATCCTGGAGGATGAATCACATCAATGGAAAGTGAACAGATAGACTATGGTTGACATCACAAAAAAACAGGACACACTGCGCAAAGCAGTGGCAAGGGCCGAACTATCGGTCTCCTCACAGGATACCATCGATGCGATACGCAACAGAACGGTCCCGAAAGGAGATGTGTTTGAATTTTCCAGGGCGGCCGGATTGCTGGCGGTGAAAAACACCGCTGCGGTGATACCCGACTGTCACCCGTTGCCGGTCGAGTACACTTCCATCCGGCATGAGATCGACGGATTGGTGGTCAACATCTTCGTGGAAGTACATACCATCTACAAGACCGGTGTGGAAGTGGAGGCCATGCATGGCGCCTCTATTGTCGCCCTCACGATGTATGATATGCTCAAGCCCATCGACAAAGGCATACGGATCAGCAATATCCGGCTGGAATCAAAAATCGGTGGCAAGACGAGCTATAGCATGCCGGCAGGTGCATCCCTAAAGGCTGCGGTGGTCACATGCTCCGATACTTTGGCAGCAGGCCGTGGAGAAGATATCAGCGGGAAACTGATCGTGGATAAGTTGCTGGCATGGGGCATCAGGGTGATGGAACATTCAGTCCTGCCCGATGACGCACAGCAGATCCGGATCAAACTGCAGACATTGTCTGAGCTGCGATACGATCTGGTCATATTCACCGGGGGCACCGGACTTTCTCCTCGGGATATCACTCCGGATACGGTAGCGCCAATGCTTGACCGCGAGATACCCGGACTCATCGAGGCCGCCCGAAACTACGGACAGCGAAGAACACCATACGCCATGCTTTCAAGAGGTGTTGCCGGATTCATCGGAAAGACGCTCGCCATTACCTTCCCCGGATCCCCGAATGCTGCCGCAGAATACATGGATGCACTTTTCCCTTACGTCCTGCATCTGTTCAAGGTCGCAGATGGAGAACGGCACTGATTCTTGAAGATCGAAACCAAACTGACCCGACAAAACAGGATAGCCAATACGCTTTGGGTGTTTACAACCCTTGGAGAGTACCCCCACCCTCCAAGGGTGTACCCACTCTTGGAGAGTTACCCAACCCTTGGAGAGTACCCCCACTCTCCAAGGGTGT
>JBIKIB010000172.1:0-7521 GCA_044361845.1 Chitinophagaceae bacterium
AGTAGCGTGGGGATTGAAATACTTCGCGATGGCCACATCATAGTGTGCCACGGTGCTGAATGCTCGAGATGCGTATGCCTTTCTCTGTGCCAGGTTCGTTTCACCAGACTGTGCTTTCAGCATCTCTGTTACAGCGGGGTAGTCAGTCCTGGAGGCCACAACGAGGAGGTCAATGTGGTTTTTTGCAGCGCCCCGGATCATGGATGGTCCACCGATATCGATTTTTTCGATGATAGACTTTTCGTCATTGGTTGACGCCACTGTTTCTTCAAAGGGATATAAGTCAACCACGACAAGGTCTATCTCAGGAATCTCGAATTTTCTCATCTCCACCAGGTCCTGTTCGACGGATCGTCGACCAAGGATACCCCCGAAGATCTTAGGGTGCAGTGTTTTCACACGTCCTCCGAGAATGGAAGGATAGGCTGTAACGGATTCAACGGGTACACAGGGTATGCCCAGTTTTTCTATGTATTCCTGGGTGCCACCGGTACTGTAGATGGTCACATCCAGACTGTGCAGCAACCGCACCAGAGGTTCGAGTCCATCTTTGTAAAATACAGAGATCAGGGCGGCGTGTATCTTCTTTTGCATAATTTGGAAGTTGCTTTCAAGTTGCCCAGGAGCGATTCCCGGGCCGGTTCATCTTCTCAGATGCGTTGAATGTAGGCACCTGACAATGACGTCGAATAGAATTGCAAATGTAGCCTTTCAGCCTCTTTTTTCCATTTCAGAATTTTCCACATGGAATTGGTTCCATCCGCCACCCATACCTTGCAGGCGGTATTTTTATGCCATTGTTCGATATCGGCAGTTGTATTCCCTGATAAAATGATGATGTCAGCTGGTCTGATATTTTCACCATCGCCTGCAGCATTCCTGCCATTGAGTATGATGAGGTGCAGGCCTTGCCATGTCAGTGAAACAGCCGGCGAGTCAGGGAGGGCATGTTTTTCACGAAGGTCGATATGATAGAATCGTTCCGTAGCAGCTATACTTTGTCGGGTCATGCGAGCCCGGGACTCTTTCGTCAATCCTGCATATGCTATTGATCTGCGTCCTTTGATCAGCATGATCAGCCTTTCATCGGGTGCATGCATCACGACCAGTATCTTTTGTTTTTCTGTTTTCACGGTATCGATCACTCTTTCGATACCGAATATGGTGGAGGATATCATCAGTCCCCAGGCCCAATTCCTGTTATTTCCAGCGACCCATCTCGTTGCACATAGGATGCAAGCGTAGATCAGTATAATCCCGGGGATTGTCATATGGATGTCCCGAATGACGGAGAACGGGATCGCATCCATCCTGAATACATACCTGTTCATCCAGTGAATGCCATGTTCCAATGCTTCTCCGATATTCGTTGCCGTGACTGTGGAAAAGCTGAAGGCACAGAGGATGATCTCGCCAAGTAGGATAAGGCTTGAAAGGGGTATGGCCACAAGGTTTGTGAGCAGAAAAAAGACGGGGAACTGTCCGAAATACAGGAGAATGACAGGCGTCGTCAGTATTTGAGCCGCCAGTGTGATGGCGACCATTCCCCAGAGTTTTTCCGCTACCGGGTTGTAAAAGATCAGAACATTTTTCACAGGTTCATAAAAGATCATGATGCTGGCCACTGCGCTGAAGCTTAGCTGGAATCCGATATCAGCAATCCAATACGGCTGGTAAGAAAGGAGTAGGAAAGCAGTAGCGGAAAGGGTGTTGAGCGGATGTCCGCTTCTGCCCATGAGTAGTTTACCGACGCCGAGCAATGTGAACATGCATGTGCTGCGCATCACGGATGCGCCTGCACCTGTCATGAGGCTGAAGAACCAGATCAATGGCAGTACGATGAGCAGCTGCAACCATGCCGTTCTTCCTGATCTGTTCAGTGGCCTTGTCAACCACATGAATATCGCATAGAGCATGCCTATGTGAAGACCTGATATTGCGATCACATGGATCACACCCGTGTTGGCGTAGGCATCGCTGATGTCCGCGTCAAGATCGTTCCTATATCCGATCAGCAATGCCTCTGCAAGTCCAGCTGCAGCGGGATCCCTAATATGGGTTCGTAATATGCCGAGTATGCTGTCCCTGGTTTTAAAAACCATCCTTGCGGCGATCATTTTTTCTTTGCCGCTGATGATCATGTAATCTCCTTTTTGCAGGTACACGCTTCCTCCGATGCCCTGTCTTTTGTAGAATACAGATGGGTCGAAGGCCCCGGGATTGTCACTGGATTTCAACGGAGAGGGGTCTTTGAAAACAAAAAAACGATCTCCGATCTGGGGGATATGATGACTATCGTCTTTTTTGAAATACACGATGCAACGCTGGATGGGTAGCATCTCTCCGTCAGCCATGATCCGCCAGGTCTTTGTAATGGACCGATGGGTTCGGGGTTTTTCTTCCGGTGGTTGGAGCAAGGTCATGATGTATCCCACCGGCTTTTTACCTTCCCCTGTGATGCGCTGTTGCCGGTTGTCCACATGGTTTCTTGCAGCCATGATCAAGCAACCTGCAGCAAACAACAAAGCTTGTAAAGCGACAGCCCTAAGGGCAGCATATTTCCATATGGCCCAGATGGGCAGGAAACGAAAGGACAGTATCGCCGCAAGGCAGATCACAATGATGGTCACAGAAATGAGGCTGCTGACCGGATATAACAGTCTTGTCGTGATTCCGGCGGCAAATGGAATCAGTATCCTCAAAAAGGGGAGCTCTTTCATGATGCCGGGACCGGATTGTTCCATCATCAAATGTAATTTCCGCAGTGAGGGACATCAAAATGTGAGATGTTGTATTATTACAAAAATGTCATGGAAAAAAACATACATTGACAGTGCTTTTGACTTTTTGTTTTGTGCTTGTTCTTCTTTTGAATGATTCTGTCCCTATAAATAGTACGAGTACTGAGGAGATGTAGATGTCATCAAGTCATTCCCAATACACTAACATATGATGCGAATTACCACAGGGCTTTTTTTTCTCTTCGCTATCCTGCTTGGATGCAGCAAGGCAAACAAGATCTATTTTGTGCGTCACGCGGAAAAGGGTACTACACCTGCCGGGAATCCTGACCTTACGCCTGCAGGTGTTCAACGTGCGGAGGCACTGGACAAGCTGCTTCGTGGCAACGGGATCGAAGCCATTTACAGTACGGAGACCGCCAGGACCCGACAAACGGCCGGACCCCTCAGCGTATCCACAGGGATCCCCATCCGGTCGTACAGCAACGATACCACCCAAAAATTCCTGTATCATCTGCTGGAAACTGAGCAGCATGCACTCGTCGTGGGGCATAGCAACACGGTGTTGAAAATGATCCGCGATCTGGGTCTGACCCCTTCGTTGAAGGAGATTTTCGACAATGACTATGACAATTTGTTCATTGTCATACAGAAGACAAAGAGCGGGGTAGGCGGTTACAAGCTGAGTCTGCGGGAACGCACATACGGGAAAAAATCACCCTCGGGAGCCGATGGTATGTCCGGGACTGGTCCTTCAATGAAATGAGTTTCATACACATGAAAGGGGGAAACCGGCAAATTGCCCGTTTCCCCCTTTCATGTGTATGTCAGGCATAGATGTTAGAAATCCAGGCCCATGGCAAAGTAGAATTGAGGTTTTCCGCTGAAGAATCCATTCATCGGCCAGCCGGCATCCAGTCGCAGGAAATATCCCAGCAGGGTACTTCTCATACCAAATCCGTATCCGCCCTGGAAGGGACCGACTCCACCGGTCTTCATCCTGACCTGAACAGGAGGTGCTCCGTAGATGTTATACGGTCGAGTGATGCTGCTGAACTGTCCATTCCATGCTGTTCCAAGGTCGGTGAACTGCACCAGTTGGAAATTTCTGAGGAAGGCGTTGTTCAGGGGTCTGTTCAGGAAAGTTGTGAAAACCGGGAGTCTGAACTCACTGTTGATCACGACTGCATTATTGCCGTTCGCAGCATTTTGGAGGTGTCCGCGAAGGTTGAGGGCAAGAGACTGGAAGGCGTAGGTGTTATCTGGTGCGGGCCTATTTGCGGAATTGAATTTAGGACCGATCCATCCGTCCACACCGCCGAGGTAATAGATCAGTTTTTGATTTCCCCATGAGAAGTCTGCGGCTCCGCGTACTGCCCATATAAGGTTTCGGTACAGCGGTACGTAATACCGGGCGTCCGCTCCGAAATTGAAAGTATTCCTTCCTTCTGTCTGCCCTGATACCAGACGTGCTGCCACATCGAGATAGACCTTGTAGCGCAATCCGTTCCAGATGTTCAGGGTCGGGTTGATGGTATTGTCATGGACGTATTCGATCCGTGCCAGACCATAACGGAGAAGGGTATCTGAATACCCGAGTGTAGGTGGGTAGTTGGCATCCGTCTTTATGACCACACGGTCGCTGCGGTAGCCTGCGAGCGCCCTGATGCTGCGCACTTCGTCGAAGGGATAGGTGAAGTTCGCCTGAAAGAGGTTGGAGAACATCTTGTTCGAGAGATATGCCTTCACCGGATCTATGGACTGGTCGAATATCGGAAAGTCGTTCTGGATCTGGCGGTAGTAGGTAACCCCCCAGTCGATGCGTTTTTTCAGGTTCTGGTATGAGGCGAAGTAATCGTTATCCCTTAGATTGGTGGAAATCCTGAAGCCTCCAAGGATCTTAACATCTTCAAAAAGATCGGATATGCCCATCCTGATGATACCATTGACGATATCGGTATTGGACAGGTTGATTGGTCCGGCACCGCCTCCATAGGGCTGGAATCGGTTCACAAGGACGGAGTTATTGAACCCTGACACGACATAGTCGGAGGCGAAGCGCATGCGGTAGTCGAACATCCTGGCAGATTTGAGCAAGGGTTCTTTTTCAGCTTTCTCCTTGGCCTCCATGATGATCTCTCCGAGTGCGGAGTCAGCGCCTGTGTTGAATTCCGTTTGGAAGATATTTGTGGGCTTGACGGTATCCGGTGTGAGGGACTTATCCATCTGGTTATAGATGACAGGATCCAACTTTGCCCTTCTTTCTTCCGCCATCAGGTTCTTTATATATTCGGTCGGTCGGGCGTTCACGTTCCTGCGCTTCAGTACATCCTCATTGATCCGGAGCTTGTAGAGGAACTTGAGGTCACCTTCCTGCCGAACCTCACTGACGAGGTTATTATCACCTGCGCCCCTGCTCTCGAGAAGACCACTCTGGTAGTTGGTGATCGAAAAAACATAGGTGCTGTCATTGGTGATGGAGAAGAACCCGACTGAATCCGGTTCTGTCTTTTCCCATGCTTTCAGGGTCGAATCAAGTTCAGCTTTTGCCGGATTTCTAAGGTATTCGTCCCCAACTTTTATGATCGTATCAAGGCCTGCGCGTTCGGTGGTGAAGAATCCCGCATATCTGTTGTTGATGCCGTTCTCATCGCTCACAAAGGTGAAATGGTTGCCGTTGTATTGCATAGGGAAACGCGCCTGGCCATATTTCATCTTCGACATCTGAGTGACCTGTTTGAACTCACTTTTATTCCAGTTGTCGACCAGGAAGATATTGAAGTTATTCCTTGCTGGGAGGATGGTGTCACCCTTGGGTGCATCTCCTGACGGCCTGTTGGAAGAGAAGATGATCCCGCTCTTATTGGGGAATGCAACAAAGGATGCATCCAGATCATCGTAAGGATCGTTGGTGATCTGCTGGGTGGTCTGTTCCTTGATCTTATAAACAAAGATATCCGATTGGCCGGTCTTCACAGCACTCAGCAACAGGGTGTTATTGTCAAGCATGAAACGGGCGTCCTGAATGATCTGGAAATCCTCCGGCAGTTCCTGTTTGTAAGTCTTGACGCGTGCGACCGCGTCATAGATGAACATCTTTATCTTGCCCTGTTCGGAGTACACCACCAGCAGCCTTGATCCTTTGGGATCCCATGCCATCAGCGGGTAATGCGGGTTGATCTGATTCTGGTTGTTGAGTACGCCGGCTTTGAGCAGTATTTTCCTTTTATCTGAAAGGTCTTCCAGGATCACACGGTAGATTCCTTTTGAGAATTTAACCATGGCATAGGTGTTGTTTCTGGGGATGGGGTTGGCCTGAAACCGGTAGTAATCGCGACCATTCTTCAACTCTTCCACTGCCACCACGTTGCCCCGTGGCTGGTTTCTTCTTCCCCGGAGATCGTTGCTATACTTCTCGCCTTCCATCTCCATGAATTCCTTCAGCAGGTCCTTGAATTTCATCTTTGTCACTTTCAGACTCGCCGAGTTCAGGCTTTTATATATCCTCGCCAGGTATAGAAAGTAGGTGACATTGTCCTTTCGGTATTTGTTGGCGATGAAATTCCAGAACGCATGACCGGCAAGCTCGGGCTCCTTGAATGCGAACTGGTAGAAGGTTCGGTAGTTACCCGAGAGAAGGGATGATTTGAGTTTGTCGTCAAGGGCGGGACTCCAGTTCTCAGCTGCAAATGAAATATATCCGTCGGTCAGCCATTGGGGCAGGTCCAGTAGGGCCTGGTTGCCTGCGAATTCTCCCAGATCGTCACCGAAGAGAAGATTATCCACCAGCACTTTTGCGAGGCCTTGACGGATCTGTCGCCTCAGGTTGATATGATTGCCGTCATAGTACACCACCAGTTTGTTATTCACGAGCTTTGTCACCCCGCCCGTATTCTGCCAGTCAATGTCGGAACCGATATTGGACTGCTGCATGTCGGTGAAACTATTGTAGATGACTATATTCGCCCTGCGTTGCAATCCGTATTCCACGAACTCCTCCAATTGAGGCAATTCCTCTTCTGCCACCTGCGCGACGACCTTTCCTAGGTTAAGGCCGCCCTGGCTGAAATAGGCATTGAAGTTCCGGGTTTGGTAGTAGCGCCAGGTGAATTTTTTATACTGCACACGATTCTTTCCGAACTGTACAGTGCTGACCTGTGCAGAGGTATACTGAAGGAACAAAAGGGTGAGCGCCAAGGCGCCGATTATCCTGCGCATAATTCGATAGTTCAGAATTCTTTGATAGATTGCCGGCGAATGGCAATAGAGATATATGGACATTAAAATTAGGAATTAAAAGCCATACATGCGGTCATATGCTACACCTTAACGTTTTGTTATTTAGTCCGATCCAGGAGAATACTTACCTTTTGTATGACGATGAGGGTAACTGTGCCGTCATAGATCCCGGTTGCTATTTCCCGGAAGAGCGTGAATTGCTGTCACGGACCATCACAGACCTCAAGCTCAACCCGATACTGTTGCTGAATACCCACTGCCATCTCGACCATGTATTCGGCAACCGGTATGTGGCGGAGACCTACGGGCTTGAGCTGCACATCCATCCCTTGGAAAAACAAATGCTCGATCTTGCACCCGTCAGCGGACTGATGTGGAACATGCCTTTCGAAAACTATACCGGACCGATACATCACCTGCAACCAGGGCAGCATATCAGGCTTGGGGTGGATGAGCTGGAGGTTATGTTCACCCCGGGTCATTCGCCGGGAAGCGTGAGTTTTCTTTCGCGCGCGCAGGGTTTTGTGATCTCAGGGGATGT
>JBIKIB010000173.1:0-7506 GCA_044361845.1 Chitinophagaceae bacterium
ACCCCCACTCTCCAAGAGTTACCTAACTCTCCAAGAGTACCCCCACCCTTGGAGAGTACCCCCACTCTCCAAGGGTTACCCAACTCTCCAAGAGTACCCCCACCCTCCAAGGGTTACCCAACTCTCCAAGAGTTACCTAACTCTCCAAGGGTACCCCCACCCTTGGAGAGTACCCCCACTCTCCAAGAGTTACCCAACTCTCCAAGGGTTCAACGACACCCTGTTTTTTAGGTTATCCTACCCAACCTCAAAATCCACCTTGTTCCCACTCGGAATGGCATCCATCACCACGTTGAATGGTCGTGAATTTGATCGTGGGGATCATAAAGTTCGATCGCCGGGGATGTGATGGGTATAAAGGAACAAATCAGAATAATCCCTCCAGGGCATAGCACACAGGTTGGATGTATCCCTGTTTTACTCCCATCAAAAGAATGATATCACGCTACCTATTGAAGAAATGCTCGTTTGTGAGGTCGTGGGAGGATCAGGGCAGATGCTTCTTCACCCACCCTTCAAAGAAGTTGAATCCGCGTGCGCCAACGACCATGTCGAGAACTTTACCATTCTTATCGATGAGTATGCTCACCGGTCTTGTGCCGATTCCGGCGATGCTGGCCGGCATGGATGAGAAGATCCCGAGGGTGAAACGGTATTGATTTTCTTTTTGAAATATGCTGACGGTCTCCATGTCCTCATCTGACAATGCCACGACGGTCAGCCCTTTTGAGCTGTATTCCCGCTCGAGCTTGTCGAGGTCTGGCATTTCTCGCCTGCAGGGCGGGCACCAGGTCGCCCAGATGTTCAGCAGTACGACTTTCCCTTTTTGTTCAGACAGTCTTTTTGTTCGACCGTCCGCCACATCGATGAATGTTATGTTTGTAGCAGCTTCGTCTTTTGCTGACATCACCGATTCGATCGGAGCCTCGTAATTGTTCTTCAGCATGAACAGTACGAAAACCGCTGCAGCTAACGTGAACGCATCACCGAAAAGATCCTTCCATTCTTTTCGTTCCTTCGGTATCCAGTGATCTCTTTTGCGAGCAGCCCTGATGAATGTGAAGACCGTATAGGCCATCAGCAGCAGCACGGCGATGCGGAACCACAGGATCAGGGTGCTGGTCATGATCAGTTCAGTGCTTGTTCCAGATCATTCAGGATGTCGGCAATATTCTCCATGCCGATGCTCACGCGGATAAGCCCGTCGCTGATGCCATATTTCAGTCGGTCTTCCCTTGGGACACTCGCGTGGGTCATCGATGCCGGGTGGCACATCAGCGTGTCGCAGGTGCCGAGGGAGACCGTACGGGTGCACATCTTCAGCCGGTTCATCACCTGCACACCGGCCTCGAGGCCACCTTTCATCTCGAAGCTCAGCATCGCGCCGGCATGCCGCATCTGCCGCATGGCGAGCAGGTGGTCAGGGTGTGTGGGAAGTCCGTTATAGTTGACTTTGGCCACGGCATGATGTGATTCAAGGAATGCTGCCACATCCATGGCATTATGGCAGTGTCGTTCCATACGGATCTCGAGGGTTTTCATGCCATTGACCAGCAGAAAAGCGTCAAAGGCATTGCTGTTGCCACCGAGCATGCGGTGGATCTTCGTGGCATGCGTTTTCATGAAATCGAGGTCCTTCCCCAGCAATACGCCACCGATGAGCGTACCATGTCCGTTCAGGAACTTGGTGGTCGAATGCACAACGAAGTCCGCTCCGAAGCGGAAGGGTTGTTGCAGGTAAGGGGTTGCGAATGTATTGTCGCAGGCAACGATCTTGCCATAGTGGTGTGCGAGGGTTGACAATGCCTCTATGTCCACACACTGTATCGTTGGGTTTGCCGGCGTCTCGAGGTAAACCATCTTCACATCCGGATGCTGTTTGAGTGCGTCTTCCGCTTTCTCCGGGTCGCGCAGGTCGGTGATCACCGCTTCCATGCCGAGGGATGGCAGGAGCCGGTTCATCAGGTCCTGCGTACCACCATAGAGTGAGAAATGGGAGAGGACCTTATCTCCTTTTGTAAGGTTCGCCAGCAGCAATGTGGTGATGGCTGCCATCCCTGAAGCGTGCAGGATGGCTTTGACCTGCAAGGGGCTACCCTGGTCGTTGGTGACGCCAAAGGTTTCCATCGCGGCGATTTTTTCCTCTGCTTCCGTCATGTTCGGATTCCCCCATCGGGAGTAAATATATCCGGGCTCCTCGCCGCTGAACCGCCGCATACCTTGTTCCGCATCATCGAATACATAGGTGGACGAGGCATAGATCGGTGTGAGGTGTGCATGGTTAGGGTCCTGCTCATGTCCTGCATGGATGGCAAGAGAACTGAAACCGGTGAATGGAAAATTCCTTTCCGCCATGAACATTATTTTTTGATGATGGGCGATCGGTTTAGGCGATCTGACCTTTTCATCGGATGAAGATATGATGACCCGTCATGGTTGATGCCACATGACCGGCAGCGTTGTGATCTGGTCGAACGATCCGGATGTACATGTAAGGAATGGGCATTCCTGATTTTTACTGCTGCATCAGTATTCCCACTTGACCCATGTCGCACCCCAGGTGAATCCCCCGCCGAATGCGGCGAGCACGAGATTATCCCCTTTATTGAGTTGCTTCCGGTAGTCCCACAGGCAGAGCGGGATCGTTGCCGCAGTGGTATTCCCGTATTTCTCAATGTTCATCATCACTTTCTCATGTGTGAGTCCCATGCGGTTGGCGGTGGCATCGATGATGCGTTTGTTGGCCTGATGCGGCACCAGCCAGGCGATATCATCCGCTTCCAGGTTATTGCGTTGCATCAGTTCGTAGGATACGTCAGCCATGCCTTTGACAGCGAACTTGAACACTGCCGGTCCTTCCTGGAACATGTAATGTTCTTTGTTGGTCACCGTTTCGATGCTTGACGGACGCAGCGAACCACCCGCTTTCATGTGCAGGTGTCTGGCACCGCTGCCATCGCTTTTTAGGATGCTGTCGAGTACGCCATATCCTTCGATGTTCGGCTCCAGCAAAACGGCCCCTGCACCATCCCCGAAGAGGATGCATGTCGTACGGTCGCTGTAGTCGACGATCGAACTCATCTTGTCGGCGCCGACGACCACGACCCGCTTGTAGCGACCGCTTTCGATCAGTGCAGCACCGGTCGTGAGTGCGTACAGGAATCCCGAGCATGCCGCAAGGATATCGAAGCTCCATGCGTTCTTGATGCCGAGCTTGTCGCAGGCGAGGTTGGCAGTGGAGGGAAAGAACATGTCCGGCGTGACGGTCGCCACGATCAGACAATCGATCTCATTTGGATCGATACCTCTTTTTTCACAGAGGCGCTGAACGGCCGGCACGACAAGGTCGGAAGTCGCTTTGCTGGGGTCCTTCAGGATCCTTCTTTCCGACACGCCGGTGCGCGTACGGATCCATTCATCATTGGTGTCCACCATCTTCTCCAGATCGGCGTTCGTGAGCTTGTCTTCCGGCACATAAGCGCCAATGGCAGTGATGGCTGCAGTGATCTTCGTACGCATGTGATTGTTGAAATATTCAAAATGCGAATGTACCGATTCGTATTAAATTTGAGGAAAGAGAATACACAGGTGGCTGCATCATCGCACAAAACCTTTATTTTTGAAGAGAATACCATTGCATGATCGCTTACCTACATGGCACACTCACCTACAAATCACCTTCGATGGTGCATATGGAGGTCAATGGCGTCGGTTATGAGGTGCAGATCAGCCTGAATACGTTCAGCAGGCTGCAGGACATGGAGAAGGGAAAGCTGTTCATTTTCCAGCAGTTCCGGGAGGATGGCCAGACCTTATATGGCTTCTATGATCCCGCGGAGAAGCAAATGTTCGTGCAATTGATCGGCATCAGCGGCGTTGGTGCATCCACGGCAAGGATGATGTTGTCATCCATGCGGCCGGATGAGATATCCAAGGCCATCGCACAGGGTGATCACCGCACGCTGGAAAGGGTTAAAGGTATCGGGAAGAAGACAGCGGAAAGGATCGTACTGGAACTAAAGGACAAGGTCCTTAAATTGGATATGGAACAGGGACAAACGGCCCTGTCAGGCAATACATCCGAGCAGGATTCGTTGCATGCATTGGTGGCACTTGGCATACCCCGGGCATTGGCAGAATCCGCGGTGAAGAAAGCCATGGCCACGACAACTGGAGAACCCGATCTGGAAACAATCATTAAAAAAGCACTGCAGCATATTTGACTGGAACTCTACCCAATCACAAGACGGCATCAATTGACTAGACTTCCGGTCACTATACCCTCATTTCATCTGTGGATGACCATCTCCGTATGGGCGATGCTATGTACTGATGCGTTCGCACAGTCAGATACATTGCCTGTCAAGAGAGATACCCTTTCCATACAGGATACTTTGCGTTTTCCCATCTACGACAGGCGTGGGGATAAGTACAGCCAGGCATCCCGAAATCCATTCGACCTCAGGGATCCCCTCAATATCCGGGATTCCGTTACCTATGATCCCAACACGAAGGAATATTATATCTACGAAAAGATCGGTGACCGTTATTTCCGAAAGCCTACATCCCTCACATTCGATGAGTATATGCGCATCCAGTCCCGAAAGGCGGAGTCTGACTACTTCCGGGATCGTGCTGGGATGTCCAGCCTGCTGAACCGACGTGCGCAGAAACCGCAACTCTCGATGATGGGGACGGATCTGTTCAACAGGCTTTTTGGCAATGGGAAGATAGATATCAAGCCACAGGGAGAGGTGAACCTCACCGCAGGCTACCAGGGGCAGAACATCAAGAATCCCACCCTACCCGAAAGAGCCAGAAAGAACGGTGGACTGGATTTCGACATGGCAGCGAACCTGAACGTCATGGGGAATATCGGCGACAAGCTGAAAATGCCCATCAGTTATAATACCCAGTCGACTTTTGATTTCGAGAACCAGCTGAAGCTCGATTACGCCGGATCCGGCGAAGATATCTTCCGCAAGATCGAAGTGGGCAATACCTCATTCGCTTCAAAGGGGACACTGATCCCCGGTGCGCAGCAGCTCTTCGGTATCAAAACACAGATGCAGTTCGGCCGTCTCTGGTTGTCGACCGTCTTTGCCAACCAACGCTCCCAGCGGCAGTCTGTCGCCATGCAGGGCGGCTCCAGTGCACAGCCTTTTCAGGTGAAGGCGGATGAATATGAAGAGAACCGGCACTTCATGCTCGCACAGTATTTTCGGAATACCTACAATGCGGCGATGAAGAACCTCCCCGTCGTCAATACGCAGGTACAGCTGCTGCGGCTGGATGTATGGGTCACCAACCGGACAGGCGCCACCACCAATACCCGCGATATCGTAGGTCTGATGGATCTCGGCGAACAGAAACCCTACCAGCAACCCCCTGTCATCAATCCCCTGGGAGGATCCGCCTTCCCGGCCAACGGTTCGAATGACCTCTACCAAAAACTCCTCTCGAACCCGTCGAGCCGCGACCCGGCACTGATCGGTAACTACCTGAACGGACTCGGACTGCTGCCTGTCCAGGATTACGAAAAGACCTTCGCCCGTAAGCTTGACAGCACACAGTATTTCTTCAATCGCCAGCTGGGCTTCATCTCATTGAATATCACGTTGCAGCCCGACGAGGTGCTGGCCGTAGCCTACCAGTACACAGTGAACGGAAGGGTTTTCCAGGTCGGGGAGTTTTCGCAGGATGTTCCGGTGGACTCCACCTCCGGCGTTCAGAAAGTGCTCTTCCTGAAACTGCTCAAGGCCACGTCGCAGCGGACAAAGCTCCCTGTCTGGGACCTGATGATGAAGAACATCTATGCCATCGGCTACGGGCAACTGGAGCGCAGGGATTTTCAGTTCAACGTATTGTACCAGGAACCCGGCGGTGGTGAAAAAAGATACATACCGGAAGGTGACCAGGCCGGAGTTCCCCTGCTGACACTGCTCAACCTTGACCGACTCAACAACCAGAACGATCCACAACCCGACGGGGTCTTCGACTTCGTGGAAGGATACACCGTGAACTCTCAGCAGAGCCGCATCATCTTTCCCGTGCTCGAACCCTTTGGCCGAGACCTGGAACACATCTTCACAAGAGACCCCTCCCTGCGACAGAAATATCTTTTCTACCCACTCTACGATACCATCCGGGCGATCGCCTCCACATTCGCCAACCTCAACCGTTTCGTCATGAAGGGTACTTCACGGTCGACAGGTTCCTCCGGAGAGATATCCCTCAATGCCTTCAACGTGCCGCCGGGATCCGTCACCGTCACCGCCGGGGGAAGGACCTTGCAGGAAAATGTCGACTACACCGTCGATTATGTCTCCGGAACCGTCAGGGTCATCAATGATGCCATTGCCCGGTCGGGTGTGCCGGTGAACGTGCAGTTCGAGAACAACGCGACATTCGGTGTGCAGCAAAGAACCTATATCGGACTGCGGTGGGATTATCTGATCAACAAAAAGTTCACCATCGGGGGAACTGCCGTGCGGCTGAGTGAAAGACCATTCTTCACCAAGATGGAGATCGGCAGCGACCCTATCCGCAATGCCATGGTCGGTTTCGACCTCAACTACAACAGCGAAATGCCGAGGGTGAACAAATGGCTGAGTGCCATTCCGAACTACAAACCGTCAGGGTCATCCACCATCTCCGCCTTCGCAGAAGCGGCCAACATGATCCCCGGGCACGCGCCTCAGATCGGTAAGGGGGATGCCGGACTGATATACGTTGATGACTTCGAAGGCACAAAAGCCAGCATAGACCTTCGCTTTCCGCTGGTGAGCTGGACCCTGTCATCGACGCCGAGGGGTGCGACCGACCGCAGCGGAAATATCCTCTTCCCCGAAGCCGATCTTTTTGACGATATCAACTACGGAAAAAACAGGGCGAAACTCGCCTGGTATAATATCGAACCCATCCTGCAGGAGAAAAGCAACCCCAACAACCCCGTCCGCAGCAACCTCACGGAGCTCTCCGACCCTCGCGTGCGCAGCGTCTCACAACAGGAGATCTTCCCGCAACGGACACCTGATTTCGGACAAAACCAACTGGTCACTTTCGACATGGCGTTTTATCCGAAGGACAAAGGCCCCTATAACTACGAAGCGCGCGACCTTGATGGCAATGGCCGGCTAACCAACCCGCGTAAGCGCTGGGGCGGCATCATGCGGTCGATCGATCAGACCGATTTCGAGACGGCCAACATCGAATTCATAGAATTCTGGATCCTCGACCCATTCATCAAGGGTACGAATCCTGCAGGCGGCTCACTCTTTTTCAACCTCGGCAATGTGTCAGAAGATGTCCTCAAGGATTCCCGCCGATTCTATGAGAACGGACTCGCCACGCCGACCATCCCGTCATCCACCACAACCTCCAACTGGGGCATCACCCCCGTCAACCCCATCCAGGTCACCCAGGCCTTCAGCAATGATCCGGCCGACAGGCCCTATCAGGATGTCGGTTTCGATGGAATGCCGGACAGCACGGAACAACGCATCC
>JBIKIB010000174.1:0-7432 GCA_044361845.1 Chitinophagaceae bacterium
AAGCGTGGGTACACCCTTGGAGGGTGGGGGTACTCTCCAAGGGTTAGGTAACGCTCCGGGAGTTGCTGTTCAGTAAACGCGATGATCGGTTTGCATGAAGAAAACGGTCAGTTTGGTCGGTTTTTTCTTCATGGGCACCTTCCAATGAACTTGCGCCAAAGCCTTTATCTTTGCGCCTTAAGTTAAAATGTTACAACATGTCTGTGATAGATAAGATCAGCGAAGCCGTCGGTTATATCGCTTCCCGATACACCGGCAGGCCGGCAGTGGGCGTGGTGCTTGGCAGCGGATTGGGTAATTTCAGAAAAGAGATCCATACAGACATCGAGATACCTTATGGGGAAATACCGCATTTTCCGGTCTCCACCGTCGAAGGGCATGGCGGGACACTCATCTTTGGCCGGATAGGGGATGTGCCTGTCATTGCCATGTCTGGAAGGTTTCATTTTTATGAGGGATACAGTGCAGAAGAGGTCGTCTTCCCGGTCAGGGTCATGAAGCATCTGGGTGTCACAACGCTCCTGTTGTCGAATGCCGCAGGGGGTGTCAAACCCGGTTTCCGTGTTGGTGACATCATGGTCATCACGGATCATATCAGTCTGGCCACGGTCAATCCCTTGATGGGGAAAAATGAACCCGCACTGGGTCCGCGCTTTCCGGACATGAGCATGCCGTATTGCCACGATCTGATCCGCCTGGCAGAACAGATATCCCTTGAAAACGGGATCGACATACAAAAAGGGGTGTATTTCGGGGTCACAGGACCCACTTTCGAGACCCGTGCCGAATACCGGATGATCCATATCCTCGGAGGTGATGCGGTTGGTATGAGTACCGTGCAGGAGTCCATTGCAGCCAATCACATGGGCATGAAAGTGTTCGGTGTGAGCATCATAACGGATATCGGCATCCGGGAAGAGGAGAATGTCATCACGCATGAGGAGGTGCTGGAGGCTGCCAGAGCAGCGGAACCACGACTGGCACTTCTTTTCACATCCCTTATCTCAAAGCTTTGATATTTCGTTCCCTGGCCATATTGATATGTTGCACGGCTTTCTTCCTGCAAGCATCGGCACAGGTCCCCTTGAGGGGTATGCCCCGTATGGGCGGAGGCGGTAGCGGAGCAAGGGCAGGCGGGGGAGGAGGAAGCGATTCGCTTCAGTTCGAGAAGCGGGATTTCAGCCAGGATTCTGTCACGGTGATCTTCCGTTATCTGGATACCGCAAGGTTCAGCATCCTCGACACATCCATCAGTGATTTCTACAGACGCATATCCCTGAAGCCCGAACACATCAACTTAGGCAATAATGGTAATGCATCCCGGTCATTGCTGTTTTCTCCGGTCATGAAAACCGGATGGGATCCCGGCTTCCATGCATTCGACCCCTTCGCGTTCACCTTGTGGGAGACCCGCTTCATGAACACGACCAAACCATATACCGAAATGACCTACCTCATCGGCTCGCAGCTGGAGCAACAGGTGGGCTTACTGCATACCCAGAATATCACGCCGGACTGGAATTTTGTCATGCATTACCGCCTCGTCAATGCACCGGGTGCGTACAACTCGCAGAATACCAACCACAGTAATTTCAGGTTCAACACCCAGTATACATCAAAAGATAAACGCTACAATGCGTTTTTCATCGCACTGAACAACGGGCTGCAATCCGCGGAAAACGGAGGCATCGAGAGCGACACCTTCATCGTAAACCAAAATCCTGCCTATAGCCGCGACCGATTCAATATCCCGACCAAGATGGCCGATAGTGTATTCTCCACGCGGAATTTCTTCAGTGTGAAGTTGAATACGGGTAACCGCCATTCGCAGGGAATGTTCCTGCTCCGGCAACAGTACGATCTGGGAAAGAAAGATTCCGTGGTCACCGACTCCTCCGTGATCAGATCCTTCCTGCCAACGCTCCGGATGGAACATACGGTGCAGTATAACCGATACCGATACCGGTTCCTTGACATACAGGCCGGGAGCGACAGCTTGTACTACCAGCAGCGATATGGGCTGGGAAGGATCCCTGATTCACTGCTTTACGAGGATGATTGGAAAGAACTCTCCAATGATTTCTCCCTCATCCAGTTCCCGGATCCGAAAAATCCATTACAATTCCTGAAAGCCGGCATCAATCTGCAGAACCTCTCCGGCGCCTTCATCTCTTCATCGGATGAACGGTTCTCCGCAGTCTCCGCACATGGGGAATACAGGAACCGAACGCGGAATCGAAAATGGGATATGCTGCTCGCCGGACGATTTCACGTGGCAGGACGGTTTGCCGGGGACTACTCCGCAGAGGCCCGGATCAAACGATCGCTGAGTAAAAAACTGGGGTCCCTCGAACTGGGATTCCGAAATGTGAACAGAAGCCCATCCATGCTCTATCAGGGCATCTCCTCCTTCCCCCTGCCGGCTCCCGCATCCGTCAACCGGGAGAATATCACACAGTTGTCAGGTATCCTCGAACTGCCGGCCATTCGCGCGCGCATCAGCGGGGATTATTTCCTGATGAGCAATTACACCTATTTCTCCGGATTCAACGAAGCGCAACAGGCAGGTCCGCTCTTCAATCTGCTCAGGATCGGATTGAACAAAGAATTCAGGATCAGCAGGCATTGGCGGTGGTATCTTGACCTCCACGCCCAGATCACCACTGCGGATGCACCCGTCAACCTACCCCTGATTTATACCCGCAACCGGATCGCATACGAGGGGAGGTTCTTTCAAAACCTGAATCTCTCCACGGGCTTTGATGTTCGCTATATGACGCCATTCAAGGCCGATGATTATTCACCGGTACTCGGCCAGTTCTTCCTTCAGGATGATATGCAAATCAGCAATCTGCCCGATGTGGCTGCATTTTTGAACTTTCGCATCCGTAATTTCACAGCATTCACCAGGCTTGAAAATCTAAATACGGCTACACTTCAATACGGATTTGGATTCAAGCACGCAAACCTTGCCGCACCATTCTATCCCACGCAGGATATGCATTTCAGATTGGGTGTGTTCTGGGTTTTCGTGAATTGAACCGATCGCCGGGATATGGGTTCGATGGGATATTCAAAGAGGAGTTCGGTCCTGCCCATGTCAGAATCCATGCCTGAATGAAGCGTCACGCCTCGTGATCCTGCCCAGAGCCCAATACGTGAGCTTTGTCGAGAGCATCCCCAGCCCGGCACCAGCTATTACTTCACTCAGCTGATGTTGCCTGCCCTGAATGCGCATGAATCCCACCGCACCCGCCACCAGATAACCACTGAAACTCCATACCGGGTGAGTATGTTTCAGCTCCTGACGGAGGATTTCCGCGCCACGGAATGCATTCGCGGTATGCCCTGAAGGGAACTGCGTGCCTTTCAGCTCAAATCCATCCATCCGCTCACTGACTTTCCGCAGGATAAACCCTCCGCCCCCTGTCATGAGTACTGATCCGGCATCAATGAGCAGATGCTGCCGGAAAGAATGACGGGTCCTCACTTTGAAGGCATCCAGCACATAAATGGATACTGAAGGGGCCCACTGGAGGTAGGTGTCAAGGCCGGAGCCGTACCAACCGGAAGGGTCCTGCGTGGCATTCCAGATGCGGTCGTCCAGCTTCCTGATGGCGGGTATGGCCGGCTTGAGGCAGCCATACGCAAGCATCGTGCCCGGCAGGATCAGGGTTGCCGCCCTGAAATGACCGTGAACACTGTCTTGCAGGGGGGGCTTCATGTCTGTGGAACCTTGCGCCACTGATGGATCATTGCATACGATCAGCAACACCATGCAAATGAGTTTTTCTATCATGTGATTTCGGAGTGAAGGCACCTTTTTATATATTGTCTGTTCATGTCTGCATGCAATGTTACAGCATTGACAACGGATTGTCATACCTCCACGGCCAGGGACCTCCTGGCGATTTCTGAAATGTTAAATGATCGTGCGTTCCTTTTGATGTCGGAGAATACCCATAATTTTACCAAGTGAAAAAGTTCCTCGCCATAGTGCTCGCCGTCACTTACCTGGCAGTGTCCAGCGGAGTGGTCATCAGTGTGCACTACTGCATGGGTGAGGTGGCAGGCATCGGCATCGGCCACACTGAGGCTGATCGATGCAGCGACTGCGGAATGGATAATGAAGGGTGCTGCAATGATGATGTCAAAGTCTTCAAGATCAGTGACTCACATGCCTCTTCGGTATCCCATTACGATCCGGTAAAGGCTGAATATTGGGCAGCACTCTTGTCCTCAGCACATGGTGCCCCTCCTCCGAAACCGTCACCGCTGCCTATCCTTGCCAGCGTGGACCCCCCTGAACCGGATGGCAGATCCCTCTGCATCTGGAATTGCGTTTTCAGGATCTGATACCCACATCACTCATCCTTTCTGTGTTATTATTTTTTTCAGGGAATCCCTGTATGCAATCATTTAAATCATACGATCATGAAATCAAGATCATATTTATTCATTTGCCTGACTCTTTTATTCATTTCATTTTCAACCTTCGCACAACAATCCAAATCCGAGGATATCAAGGTGTGGGGTAACTGCGGCATGTGCAAAAGCACGATAGAGAAGGCCGCCAAGTCTGCTGGTGCCACAGATGCCAACTGGAATGAGGATACAAAAATCCTGACCGTTTCATACGATGCGTCCAACTCCGGTAATCAGAAGATCCAGAAGGCGGTAGCTGCCGCAGGGTACGATACGCAAGACCTCACCGCCCCGGAAGATGTGTATAACAAACTCCATGGTTGCTGCAAGTATGATCGGAAACCCGCAGCCGTCAACGCACAGGTCAAGGCCATGACAGCTGCCGGCAGTACCGCATCCAAATGCTGCGATATGCCCAATTGCGGAAAGGGAGCTGATTGCTGCAAAGACATGAAGTGCTGCGAAGGTAAATCCTGTGCTAAGGATATGTCCTGCTGCAAGGAAGGCAAGTGTGAGAAGGGAAAGGATGCCAAGGGTATGTCCTGCTGCAAAGATGACAAGCAAGGAAAAGGCAAGCACGAGGGTACTGCCATGGCAGCGTGTAAAGACAAAAGCTGCTGCAAATCCTGATCTGTACACTATTGTATTAAACCAGCCGGCAGGTTCACTCCCTGCCGGCTTTAAGATATTTTTTCATGAAGAAATATGCATTCATCGTGCTGATGTCATTTGTCAGCACGGTCGCACGCTGCCAGATACACCATGCAAGCCTCCAGGCAAGCGGACTCACGTGCGCGATGTGCGCCCGGTCGGTGTATAAAAGTCTCGAAAGCATCCCATTCATACAGCAGATCGATACGGATCTTGAGGGTTCCAAATTCATGCTCACCTTCAGAAAAGATGCGGATGTGGATGCGGACCAGATCCGAAAAAAGGTCGAGGATGCAGGCTTCAGTGTCGCTTTCCTAAGCCTCACCGCTCATTTCGAGGGGGTGCCGGTTCGGCAAGGACAACACTTCCTGATGAATGGAAAAGCATACCATGTGCTGGATGTTGGCATACCGGTCCTGCAAGGGGAAATGGATATGCGGGTCATTGATAAGCCGTTCTTATCGGTGAAAGAACAAAAAAAATATGCAGGGGCAAGCGATATGTCCTGCTACAAAACGGGTAAGGCTGAAGGTGATTGCTGCTTGGATGGCGGCATCCCACCGGGGACGCGTATCTATCATGTTTCAATGTGAAGATATGCACCACACCATTCAACAAAAGCTGCAGAGAGGCGAAAATATCGGGATCTCCCTGAAGGCAGTGATCTTCTTTTTGTCCTTCATGATCGCCAGTGATGCTGCACTGAAATCGCAGGAACTGTATGTCTTTTCTGAACCCGCATCGAATATGCCATCCAGGGCGTTATCTGCCAGGTATGCGGGGAAATTCCTGCAAAGCAGCATGTCAGGCGATTGGGAGCACCGGCAAAAATTATACGCTTCGTTCGGATTGGATAAGCGTTGGATGCTCCGCACCGGAACGACTTTTTCCAACATGTACAGTCAACCTGCGACGCGCTGGGAGTCGGTGAACATATACGCGAAATACAGGTTCTTCTCCAGGGATGAAGTGCACCGGCATTTTCGGATGGCCGCTTTCATGGAGGCATCCTACAGCCAAAATGATCTGATGTATGATGAGGTATCTCTCGAAGGTGATCAGAGCGGCGTGCAGACGGGATTGGTGATGACGCAGTTGTTGCATAAGCTCGCGATATCCTCAACCATCGGGATCACGGAATTGCTCCATTGGCGTCGCTGGGATGAAACCCATACCGCCATGCACCCGTATCAAGCCTTCAATTACAGTTTTTCTGCCGGTTACCTGCTTTTCCCCAGGCACTATTCAAGCTATCAGCAGACCAATCTGAATTTGTATCTTGAATTACTCGGAAGCAGGAACCTCGACCGCCCGGGGCATTATGTGGACCTCGCACCTGCTGTACAGCTGATACTGAATAGCAATACTAAAATCAATACCGGCTATCGCTTCCAACTTGCGGGCAATATGTTCCGGATGGCCCAAAATAGCCTGCTCATCAGCGTGGAGACAACTTTTTTGAACGTCTTGAAAAGAAAAAGCTCTTGATTGCGTTATGTCTTCAGACCCTGAAGTCGATCTTCAGGGCACTTTTCATGAAAAGAAACTGTTGTAAATGAAACGGGTATTTTCTCTATTGCTCCTTTTCCTATGCTCATTGCCCATTGCTGCCCAAATCAAGCGCAGTCAGCCTGCACCTGATTTCAACCTTCCAGATCCCTCCGGAAAAATGCATGCACTGTCATCCTTCAAGGGGAAGGTCGTGTTGGTGGATTTCTGGGCCAGCTGGTGCATGCCCTGCCGCTTTAACAATCCATCCCTGGTGAAACTCTATGCAAAATATGGGCAGCAAGGATTCCAGATACTGGGGATTTCCCTCGATAAGGACCTTGCCGCATGGCAAAAAGCCATAAAAGCGGATAAGCTGACATGGATACAACTGCTCGATGATGCAAACAATCAGATGTCTCCAGCACTCGTGTACGGTGTCACTGCCATTCCAACGACATTCCTGATCGATAAGACCGGTTTAGTCAGAGCAGCAAATCTTCATGGCCGTGAACTGGACGCAATGGTCTCCAAACTGATAACAGAGTAGGATCAACCCTTGTCCTTTCGGGAAGCGTCATTGCATCGGAAAGGTTTCATTTTTTGCGTGATATTTTAACCATAACCCGGCTAGATATGTCGTTCAGCACCCTTGGAGAGTACCCCCACTCTCCAAGGGTTACCTAACTCTCCAAGAGTACCCCCACCCTTGGAGAGTCCCCCCACCCTCCAAGGGTTACCTAACCCTCCAAGGGTACCCCCACCCTTGGAGAGTACCCCCACCCTCCAAGGGTTACCTAACTCTCCAAGGGTTACCTAACCCTCCAAGGGTTACCTAACCCTCCAAGAGTACCCCCCACCCTGGGCG
>JBIKIB010000012.1:0-23873 GCA_044361845.1 Chitinophagaceae bacterium
GGTGAAGAAGGAGTGGAGGGATGGAAAGTACTCGAACTAAAGGTGCTCGCCGACGTAGGACTCGTAGGCTTCCCCAATGCCGGCAAATCGACCCTGCTGTCATCCATCACCGCCGCGAAACCCAAGATCGCAGACTACGCCTTCACCACCCTCATACCACAGCTCGGCATGGTGGAATATCGCGAAGGGCGGTCATTTTGCATGGCAGACCTGCCCGGAATCATCGAAGGTGCGGCAGAAGGAAAAGGCCTCGGACACAGATTCCTACGACATATAGAACGCAATCCGATCCTGTTGTTCCTCATACCCGCCGACAGCAAGGACCACGGACAGGAATTCAAGATCCTGAGGAGCGAACTCGAACGCTATGACCCCGAACTGATGGACAAGAGATTCATCATCGCCGTCAGCAAAAGCGATATGCTCGATGAAGAACTCCGAAATGACATCGAAAAAGAACTGCCGGCAGACATCCCACATGTATTCATATCCGCCGTCAGCAGCCAGGGCTTGCAAGAATTGAAAGACCTGCTCTGGAAAACCCTGCAGGAATCCTGATTTTGTCAGTCACCGGCATTCTGATTACATTCATGGTCAAGAATCAGCAATGCACCATCACACCCCGTCGTGGTTGAGGATCCTGGTACAACTCAGGAGAGCCCTTCAGCACTTCGCAATCCTGCTGAAGCTGCTTTGGGTCTTCTTTCCCGGCGTGTTGCTCATCGCGATCGCCGGTCACCTCCTGACCCATCTGCTGCAAGGACAGGATGTGGTGATGATCGCACTTGAATCGAAGACTCGCGGATTCTTCGTGATGACGGGACTGGTCTTCTGGGCTGTCGTAGCATGGTACTCGTCAAGATTGATCGCATACAATAAGGATAGCCTATTCGAACTGTTCCCGCAAGGGCTGTACCACGCTCCAAGGCTTATCGGCTACGGTTGCTTCGCCGCAATCCTCTATGCCTTCCTGAATCTACCGGTGCTGGGCCTCCCAAACTGGCTCCCCGGCTGGATCATGGCAGTGGATTTTGCTCTATATTTTCTGTTTCACCGGGTATTTGAAAATATCCGCGACCGCCACGACGAAGATGCCCTTGACAAATACCGTAAGATGGACATCGCATCGATGGTACTGATCTTCGTCGCATGCGGTGCACTGAACGACGCAAGGGCTTATGCCCTGCTGATCCCTCCGCTCCAGATCGGATTGCTCTATCTGGTGGTCGTTCGTCGGAAGATCAAAGAGTCTGCCATGCACAAGGGATTGGAAGCAAAGCACTCATACAAAGACTCGGAAAGTCGGATGCAAAAGATCCTTGAATGGATACTGACCGACAAAACCACACGTCGACCTGCAGATCGGAAGCAATACATACTCATGGGGGAAGTTGCGATCTTCAGATCTTTCAACATCGTCTCGCTTGTTTCAATCTTCATTTATCTGGCTGCCGTCTTCAACCTTCCAGCATCACGGTTCATCAGCCCTTTCCCCATCATACTACTGGCAATGGGTATACTCGTGGGATTTGCAAATATGATCACGCTTCTGTCGATCAAGTATAAGATCAATGTCCATTTTCTATACGTATTGCTTGTCATACTCGTCGGTGCCATCTCAGAACCCCACAACGTGAGGCGCATCCCCCCTGCAGACAACCCTGCCGGGAATATGTACGCACAAAGAGCAGACCTTAAGCAGTATTTCGCACAATGGACAACAGCCAGAATAGAGGAGATATCCGATCCATCGACGGAGTCCTATCCCGTGTTCTTCACACTGGCGGATGGCGGGGCATCCCGATCAGGCTATTGGACGGCCAGTGTGCTGTCGCGGATCGAGGACAACTCAAAAGGACGCTTCTCAAGGCATCTATTCTGCCTCTCGGGCGCATCTGGGGGTAGCGTTGGCAATGCAGCATTCTTTGCATCCCTGTATTCGGGAAAACATAACGGTAACGCATACGCTAATCTGGACAGGTGCCGGTCATACCTGTCGAACGATTTCCTCAGCTTCACACTTGCCCGACTCCTGGGACCGGATCTCTTCAAACCGATTTTCCCATTCGATATCATTCATGATCGGGCGGCAGCACTCGAAAAATCACTCGAAATAGTGCCAGATGACTCCCTGATGGGAGCCCTGATGAATAAGCCATTCTCTGATTATTCCCTCACAGATGCTAATGTACCGATCCTCATGATCAATGCCACACGCATGCAGGATGGAAGACCAGGCGTTGTGAGCAACATCCACATGGATACGGCGGTTTTCGGCAAAAGACTCGATATTCTCGCTAAGCTCGTGCCATCAAAGGAAGATGTCAGACTGAGCACAATGATGGTATTGGGCGCGAGATTCCCTTATCTGAGTCCGGCAGGAAGGATCAACGATGACTATTATGTGGATGGGGGTTACTTCGACAATTCAGGGGCGGGTGCCGTTCATGAAATGATCATAGAACTGCAGCGGATCATTACAGATAGCCTCCGTGTGAACCCATCCCACCCCTTCCGAAAACTCAGGTTTCATGTGATCCACACGACAAACTCCCCGATGGAGGAAACACCGGTTCAAAAAGTTCATCCACTCGTCAACGATCTGGCAGCACCCATCAGCACCTTACTGGGATCATATAGCACCCAAACCCATGTGAATAATATGAGGTTGATGCGTTACCTGCTTCAGATCAACAATGGAGATACAACATACATCCCCTTTAACCTCTACAAAAAAGGCGAAAAAGATCGATACCCCATGAATTGGGTCATATCTCGGGCGAACCTGAACAATATGAATCAAAGGCTCGATCAATACGAAAAACTGAATCGATTCATTGAGTCACTTAACCGGATGGATGTAATGCGTCTTCAAAACATGTTCACAGACTGAAACACCCTACAGGAGACCGACAGACATGATCAAGCAAGCTTCACTGCCGTGCCGGAAGCACTCACCATCAGCATACTGCCATTGGCACCGATCGTCTCAAAATCAAGATCAATACCGATCACCGCATCCGCACCCATCGCCCGGGCCTTGTCTTCCAACTCGCGTAAAGCACTCTGCTTGGCTTCTTCCATGACTTTCTCATAGGTACTGCTTCGGCCACCGAAAAAATCCCGTAAACCACCAAGGATATCCTTGATGAAATTGGCTCCGATGATGGTCTCAGAACTGATGACACCCAAATAGGTGCGAACCGTGCGTCCTTCGATGTTGGGGGTAGTGGTGACGATCATAATTGCGAATGGTTTAATTGATTTTTCAAATATATAAATACGGTACTCAATAGAATTTGCGTATTTAAAAGTAGGTTTGGGGTCATAAAAAGTTGCACAATGAAGAGAATAATCATGACAATGGCCTTATTCCTGTCAAGCCTTTTCTCCATGGCCGACGAAGGCATGTGGCTTCCAATGCTGTTGGGGCAGCAAGTGTACAATAACATGGTGAAGCGTGGACTTAAGCTTACCAAAGATCAACTTTACAGCATCAACAAAGCATCGATCAAAGATGCGATCATCATCTTCGGTGGAGGTTGTACGGGCGAAATCGTGAGCGCTGAAGGTCTTGTTTTTACAAACCACCATTGTGGCTATGGGGCTATTGCAGCCGCAAGCTCGGTACAAAATAATTACCTGCGCGACGGCTTCTACGCCAAAACAAAAGCGGATGAGATACCGGCACCAGCCCTCAGCGTACAATTCCTCCTGAAGATCGAGGACGTGACTGCAAAAATCGACAGTGCCGCCAATGGACTCTCCGGTGCGGATCGGACAAAAAAAGTCGCGGAGATGTCTGCCATCATCAATCAACAGTTCTCAGACCCTGCGAAAATGATTGAGGCACGGGTAAACACTCTTTTCAAAGGAAATCAATTCCTCGTATTTGTATACCAACGATTCAAAGACGTACGCCTGGTTGGTACCCCTTCCGAAAGCATCGGTAAATATGGCGGAGATACCGACAACTGGGAATGGCCAAGGCATACGGGAGACTTCTCCGTCTTTAGAGTGTACATGAGCAAGGACGGGAAACCTGCAGACTATTCACCGGAAAATATCCCACTCAAACCCAGATATTTCCTTCCGGTTTCCATAAAGGGAATCAAAGATGGAGACTTTGCCATGACATACGGATATCCGGGTGGCACCAATCGCTATGAAACTTCTTTTGGCGTAAAACTCAAGACCGAGATCGAAAATCCCGCGCTGGTCGAACTCAGGGACATGCGCCTGAAATACATGTTCGAGCAAATGAAAAACAATCCGGCTGTCAAACTCAAACTTGCCTCCTCCTATGCAGGAATCGCCAACTACTGGAAATTCTTCGACGGAGAATCGAAACAACTGAAGAAATATAATATCTACGAAAAAAAACAGGCAGATGAAAAGGCGTTTCTCAATTGGGCAAAAGGCAAACCACAATATGAGAACATCTTTAACGACTGGCAAAAAGCCTACGCACAGTGGGAACCCTATGCACGGCATCGCATGTACCTTACCGAAGGTGTCCTAGGCTCTCCTCTGCTTGCCTTTGCATCATCACTTATGTCCCTCGAGTCTGACATGGTCAAAAAAGGCATGGACCATCCTGATGTGAAAAAAGGCCTCGAGGCGGCAGACCGCTCCAGAAAAGACTTCCTTGCAAACGCTGACCTGGCATCAGACAAGAAGATTGTGGCGGATGCAATGAAAATGTTCTACCAAAACATCGATAAGAATCAACATCCGGTCGGCTTCTTTGAAAACCTCCGAAACAACTTCGGCGATCTGAAAGAAGACGCTTCCTACGGAAAATATTCCGCCAATGTTTTTGGAGCTTCCATCCTCACAGACGATTCAAGATGGAATGCTTTCAAAGCAAATCCCGATGCCGTCAAACTACAGGGTGATCCTGCCTTTGCAGCAGCCAGCCAGTTCGTTAAAAACTACAATAGCAAATACGGACAGGCCAGACAGCAATTCCTGGCCGCGGACGCAGAACTCGGCCGGATCTACCTCAAAGGTATCCGTGAAATGAACCCTGATAAGGTCATGTACCCCGACGCGACATTCACCATGCGCACCAGTTACGGACAGGTAAAAAGCTACCAGCCAAGGGATGCCGTGAAATATGACTTCGTGACGACCATGAAAGGACTGATGGATAAATACAAACCCGGAGACTATGAATTCGACCTGCCAGCCCCTCTTATAGAAAAAGTATCCAAAAAAGACTTTGGTCAGTATATCGATAAACAACGCAACGACCTTGTGGTAGGATTCATCACCACCAACGATATCACCGGTGGAAATTCAGGCTCACCCGTACTGAATGGTAATGGAGAACTCATCGGACTGGCATTCGATGGAAATTATGAAGCCCTAAGCCATAAGATACACTTCGATAAAGACCTCAACAGGACCATTTGTGTGGATATTCGTTACGTCCTTTGGTGCATCGATAAACTTGGCGGTGCATCGCACCTGATACGTGAATTAAAACTGATGAAATGATTTGCGAATATGCTTATCAAAAGCAATATTTTTTCAAGAAAGGGACATAGAAATGTCCCTTTCTTTATGTAACAACTCATTGATTTATTTACATTTGCATCAGGTATCCTTCCCCTTTGAAATCCTAATTGAGAATCCCAAGTGTTTTCTTTTATAACACCGGTACGCTCATCCATACCCTAATACACGGATTTCATTATTTGCCACACAAACACACTCCATGAAGGAAAATCTACGCAGATTCAGTTCCAGAACATTCGTATTGATATCGCTGACAATCATCGGTATTTCACTTAATACCCATGCTCAGGTACCAAGTTATATCTATGGTATCACCGATAACAATGAAATTGCCGAAGTGAACATGGTTTCAAAAAGCACCCGGATCGTTTATACAACCTCTCTTACAGGTGTTTCCAACGCATTCGCATACGACAATGCAAGAAATCATTTCATATTCTTGGATAATACGAAAACCCTGCTCTATTGGGACAGGGGTTCCGAACTTCGACAGGTAGCCACATCATCCCAGATCGGAAGCCCGACAACGCTACCCGCCAATGCAGCTTATTACAATAACGCATACTGGTTCTTCAACGAAGGAACGCATACATTGAACAAGGTCAGCCTGACATACACGTCCGGACAACCCACCTTCTCAAGCCTTACCCAGTACGGCATCACCAATTCATCCCTCACGGCGGCAAACAACAGGTTTGGTGACATAGCAATCAATGCTGCAGGGAAAATGTATGCCATGACTGCGGCTGGACCAGGAGGGGTTTTCTATTCAATTGACCTTACAACCCTGGTTGCTACCCTAACCCCAACATCATTACAAAATGTCGCAACCCTCATATCCGCCAGCACTATTGACCCGGAAAACTCAGATGTGATAGGTCTCCAGATCGGTTTCAACAGCAATCAGACAGTAATATTCGGACACAATTATGCTAACGGTAAATGGTATGAGGTGAATATGACAACCGGAGCACTCACCTACCTTTCATTCAACTCGTCCTTCCCCACAACCGGTCTTAGGGATATTGGCGACAACTCAGATGAAACAGCCTCCGTCCTCGCTGATCTGTCCATAACCATCACGGATAACCGAAGTACTTACACTCCAGGCGGAACACTGACATATGTCATTGTAGTCACCAACAATTCGCCTACTGTAAGTGTGCCAGGAGCAATCGTCAACAACCTGCAGCCTTCAGGCATCACCTACGGCAACTGGACGCTCACATATTCCGGAGGTGCCACTTCAGCGAATGGTAGTGGATCGATCAGCAATTATAGTCTGGCAAATCTTCCTCCGGGATCAACTGCCACCTTCACCATCACTGCAACCGTTGGCTCAACCACATCAGGTAACCAAACCAGTACAGCTACAGTTACCTCTCCACCGGATTATACTGACCCGACACCTTCAAACAATACAGCTAGTGACACCGATGCATTACCCCTTTCATGGGGTGGATTCTCCGCATCCCCCGCATCAGATGGTGTGAAACTTGCATGGAACACGCTGATGGAACAAAACACCAAGGATTTTGTCATCCAGCGCAGCCAAAATGGTCAATCCTGGAAGGATATCGGAAACGTCATCGCTGCCGGGAATTCATCCACATCGAAAAAGTATTCATACCTCGATAGAACGGTCATTTCAGGTTCCTACCAATACAGAATCCTTCAAAGAGATCTCGATGGCAAATCTTCTTTTTCGGATACCAAAATTGTGAATATCAATGTCGGTAACGAATCAGTCAAAATACTGGGAAATCCTGTAACAAACGGGATACTCAAATTATCCCTCAGAGAACGGAGTACCATCACCATCGCTGACGCAATGGGCAGAGTGGTCTATAAAGCCGACCTCGAATCAGGCATGCACAACATCCAAACAACAAACTGGGGGAAAGGTACCTACGGATACCGGATAACCGGAAACGCAGTTACAACCGGCCATCTGATCATACAATAATAACCCTCCGGCATAAAAAAGAGGCTGTCTTGCATGAGACAGCCTCTTTTTTTGTGTCCGAACAAATACGGCTATGACTTACTCCAACTCATATTCCCATCTTTCTCATCCTTGATCTGTATCCCCATTGCCTGAAGCTGGTTCCTGATCTTATCAGACGTCGAAAAATCCTTCCGGACTCGGGCTTCCTTCCTGATATCAATCAACAACTGCATCACATTTTCAAGGACTCCCCCATCTGAAGGCTGCTCATCTGTCAGGCCGAAAATATCAACAAGATAGGTTTTGAACGTCTGTAACATCACGACCAATGTCTTGCCTTTTATGGCCGACTTTGACATATGTCCGTCACGGATAGAGTTGATGACTGGTACAAGCTCAAAAAAATTAGCCATTACCTTGGCAGTATTCAGATCGTCCGACATGAATTCATCCACTTCTGCCAGCAACACGTTGCAGCGTTGATCCAGTTCCGGATCAGACGCATCAATATTCAGTTGTACTTGCTCCACGATCTTCTGCAGTTGCTCGAATGAGGTCCAAAGCCTCTTCAAGCCTTTTTCCGCTGCCTGCAAAGCCTCATTGCTGAAGTCAAGTGTACTGCGATAATGCGATTGCAGAATAAAAAACCGTACTGTCATCGGCGAATATGCCTGCTCCAGAATTGGATGAGTGCCATCAAAAAGCTCACTGAGCTTGATCACATTGTTATAGCTCTTACCCATCTTCCGGCCATTGATGGTGATCATGTTATTATGCAACCAAAAACGGGCAGGAATCTGATGATTGCACACCGCACTCTGGGCTATTTCGCATTCGTGATGCGGAAACTGAAGGTCCATCCCGCCCCCGTGAATATCGAACTGCTTACCAAGGTATTTTGTACTCATCGCCGAGCACTCAATATGCCAGCCTGGAAATCCCATGCCCCAGGGACTTTTCCACTGCATGATATGCTCCGGGGCTGCTTGCTTCCAAAGTGCGAAATCCGACTTATTACGCTTCTCATCCTGAGATTCCAATATCCTCGTCGTCTCAAGTTGATCCTCGATCACACGACCACTCAGGATGCCATATGGCATCCCTTTGGCACCGAAATCACGGTGGTATTTCTCCACATCAAAATAAACCGACCCATTCACCACATATGCGTAACCATCAGTGATGATCTTTTCAATCATGACGATCTGTTCAACAATATGGCCCGTAGCGGTCGGTTCGATACTGGGTTCAAGGTTATTGAAGCGACTCATAGCCCAATGAAAGAGGTTGGTGTACTTTTGTACCAGCTCCATTGGCTCCAGCTTCTCAAGGATTGCCTTCTTTGAGATCTTGTCTTCTGCCTCCCGACCCTCCTCCTCGAAATGACCGGCATCCGTAATATTCCGCACATATCGAACCTTATAACCAAGATGCATGAGATAACGGTACAAAATATCGAACGTGATGAACGGACGGGCATGTCCGAGATGGCTCTCTCCACTCACCGTCGGTCCGCAAACGTACAAACCAACATGTCCGGGTGTGATGGAACTGAAATCCTCCCTGCTTCGGGTCAGTGAATTGTAAAGTCGGAGTGTGGCCATAGGAAACAAAATTATTCCTTTTCGACCATACGTAGGTCTGCAACTACCGCCTGATGATCAGACAATCTATCCCGACCGCGGGTAACCTGCACCGTTTCGAATGACGGATCAGTGAAGATATAATCAATCCTAAGCGTTGGCAACTTCCCCATCAATCGTGAACTTGGACTGGTATATGTTTTGCCGAAACCCCAACCCTTATCCGCATAGACATCGTTTCGATCACTCCTCACTTTTGTATAAGCATAAGAAGATGGCACGTCATTCAGGTCAACGCAGATGATCTCTGGATGGGATGATGAATCCACCCGTTTTTTTATGAAATCCGCTTGAAAACCATGAAACATAAAAGTTTGCTGCATTTTTTTCAACAGATTTTTGGAGGCTGAAAAACGTGTATCCTGCTGATTTTTGATCCTACTGAAACTGTCATAATCATTGGGCAGAAATCCGAATGACTGCAGATGCATGGAGTAAACGCGAATCGTGTCTCCCCGGTACAAAATATCTGCCATGGCCGTGTGCTCCACATCCCGGAACATTCCCCTGGGATATCTTATCAGTTCGGCACTGATGATGGGAAACCGGGAAAATATCGCTGTCCCGCTCGCAACTGTATTCCAGTTCATGTCATCACCTGGAAAAAATGAATATGCGTAGCCTAATTCATGCTTAAGGATCTCGCCCGGATCTTTACCCCCCTTGCCGGCCGCATTCGTATATTCCTGAAAACACACCACATCCGGTAAATATTTTTTTACTTCATCAAGGATCGTATTGTGCTGTGTCTCCAGATCATCATCATAATACAATTTCCTGAAAGGCGTAAAATACCTGATGTTCCAGGACATCACCCGAAGACAATCCTCGTCCTTTTCCCGCTTGAAATCCGATGGCATGTTGAAAGGAATCAGCATCCGAATATTGGCATATCCAATGGCCAGGGCAAAAACAGAAATCAATGACCAGCTTGGTTTGAAAAAAAGCCAAAAAATCAGGAAACAACATAAAGTGATGGTCAAATAAGGAAAGATCAGCGCAAGAAAGCCCGTGAACCACCACCTCATAGGTTCTAAGTATGCTGAAACACATGCCGCCAGAAAAAGCAAAACCAAAAGGATATTGACAGACAGAACAAACCTCGCCGTGATATTCCGAAGCAATCTCCGCATCTGTTTGTTTTATAAGTCCCCTTCACTGGCTCGGTTCAGGAGATCTTTTTCCTCTTCACTCAGTCGACTATATCCCTTTTGGTTGATCTTGTCGAGGATCTCATCCACCTTTTGCTGAGTGACATTTGTCCTCTTGATAAAAGGCTTTTGACCTCGGGTGTTGTAGAAAACCTCCTCCTTTTGAACCACCTTCCGCTTTTTATGTCGTTTTGGATTGAACAGGTTCGTGACCCGGTCATAGAAATCATTCATCCAATAAGTCCAGTCATCCCCTCTTAAAAGTGCCCGAGAGAAAAGATATCCTAACAATGCACTGGCTGCATGACTGAAGAACATGCTGGACTGACCGGTCATCGAAGCAAAATCAATAACGAAGAATACCAGTGTTACGATCCATAAAGGTATACCACCACCGATCATCGGAAACAGACGATACTGAGGAGATATAGTTGTGGCCGCCACTGCAATAGCGATGACAGGTGTCGTCGCACCAAAGAAAACGATGCCCTCCCGCAGAGGGTGCAAGGATGGTACAAGATTGTATGTCAGTAAAAAAGAAATCCCACCTGCTATGCCACCATAGAGATATAAAGGAAATACTCGCTTTTCACCCGCCAGATCCTGCAGGATGAACCCAAATGTCCACAACCAGAAAAGATTGCTCAATAAAAGAATCATGTTCAACTGAGTGAACATGGCGGTAAGCAATGTCCAGGGACGCTTTGCCAATGACAATAAATCGGCAGGCATCGTGAACCAGGAAAATGTGTTCTGCATGAACAACGATTCCGACAAACTTGAAAATGCATAGATGGACTTGATAAAATGCAGCAGAATAAATATCAACACATTGATGATGATAAGCATCATCAGTGGATTGTTGGTCGCCCAAACATTATTTCTTCTGTATTTTGGATAGTCCCTGTAACCCATGGTGTTTTTTCCGGAAAAATATAATTAATGATAATAAGAAACCAATGATATCAGAAAAACGTATTGCGGCTTCTTTTGTTCCACAAAATCAATATCAATATTCCCACTGCTGCTCCACCAAGATGCGCAAAATGTGCCACCCCGCTCTGCTTATTGGATACCCCACCGATCAAATCGAAAATTGCTAAACCCAGAAGAGCCCATTTTGCCTTCACAGGAACAGGAATCGGAAACAACAAAAGCTGACTATTGGGAAAAGTATATGCAAAAGCTGCAAATATACCCATCACAGCCCCGGAAGCACCCATTGTAGGAATGTTCACCTGGCCATAATACGCCTCTGCACTGATCAATCCCTGATTATACATAGGCTCCAATCTGGAAATATCATACCAAAGTGCACCCATATGCACAAGAGCAGCACCAACCCCACACAACAAGTAAAAAAACAGAAATCGCTTCGGTCCCCACAATTGCTCAAGGGTACTGCCGAACATCCAAAGGGCAAACATATTGAAAAGAATATGCAGAAAACTTGACGGCGAATGTAAAAACATATACGTCAGCGACTGCCAGGGCTTGAAATAATAAGACTTAGGATAAAAAAGAGCGAAATTCTCCTCAATTGGAAACAGATTCCTACCAATCGTAACCTGAGCCAGCCAAACCAGGCCGTTGATGATGAGGAGGTTCTTGACAATAGTCGGAAGTCCTCCGAAACCGCTGGTCCTAAGATCTGGTCTCATAGATGATGACAGTTGAAGAAGCTAAATTAAGACAACTGCTCCAAAGGGTTCAGACATTTCTGCGTGTAAGCTGTACTACATGCTCAATATGATGCGTATGGGGAAACATATCCACCGGACGGATCGCCGTTACCGCATATGCAACATCCAGCATTTGAAGATCCCTTGCCTGTGTCGCAGGATTGCAACTGACATAAACAACCCGTTCCGCTCCGATCTCAAGTATCTTTCGAACCAGCTTTTCATGCATACCAGCTCTCGGAGGATCCGTGATGATGACATCAGGACGGCCATGTGTTTCGAAAAAAGCATCGGTGCAAATATCTATCACATCTCCTGCGAAAAATTCAGCATGTGAAATACCATTGATGCGGGCATTCTCCCTCGCATCTGAAACAGCCGCCGCAATCACCTCGACTCCTATCACCCGAGCTGCAAGATCGCTCACAAAAAGCCCGATACTCCCTGTACCACAATAAAGATCATATACGATCTCCTTTCCCGTTAGCCCTGCAAATGCTCGGGTCACAGCATATAAACGCTCTGCCTGTCGCGTATTTGTCTGGAAAAATGACTTTGGACCGATCCTGAAATCCAAACTGCCAAGCCTTTCCGTCACATATGGCTTACCAGCATATAAAATTGGCTCCAAATCGTGGATGCTGTCGTTGAACTTTGGATTGATAGTATAAAAAAGAGCATTTATCGAAGGAAAAGCCTTCAGCAAACTGCCCAATAGCAACTCACGTGCAGAAGGATCTTCATGACCCAATACAAGATTCACCATCAACTCGCCAGTAGTACACCATCGAAATGTCAGATTCCTCAACCATCCCTCATGCGTCCTTATATTATAAAAAAGATAACCCTGCTCCAATGAAAAGGCCCGCACCCAGTTTCGTATGTCATTCACCGGTCCAGCCATCAAATGACAGTGCTTGATATCTACGATCTTATCAAACAATCGAGGTACATGGAAACCAAGTGCCGGACTGTCTGGTCGTGATGACGACTCCTCTTCGGTATCCCGCTGAACCATTTCACCAGCCGTCAAATAACGGCGATTGCTGAACGTGAACTCCAGCTTGTTCCTATATTCAACGATCTCTGATGATCCTATGATCGGTTGCATGTCTGGCAATGCAATTTTTCCTATCCTCCGCAAGTTATCAAGCACCTCCTGCTGCTTATATTCAAGCTGCTGCTCATATGGTAACATCTGCCACTTGCAACCACCGCAAATACCAAAATGCTCACAAAAAGGCTTCACACGCTTCTCTGAAAAAAAATGGAAATGCATCACACGGCCCTCAGCCCAATCCTTCTTGCTGCGCGTGACCTGGATATCAACCACATCGCCGGGAACTGCACCCTCTACAAAAATCACCTTACCATCGATTTTTGCCAACGATCTGCCCTCCGCCGCATAAGCGGTTATTTCGATCTCCCGGATGATCCTGTTTTTTGACTTTCGCATATGGCAAATGTAATTCCGCAACGCAGCAATTCAATTGAAATGTAGGGATAGAAGACATTTTATTTAAAACACTATATGTTTTTCAATAATTTGATATCCAATGGAATAAACATTCTCACATAAGCGATTCATTAGATATTTTCCAAAAAAACGTAAGTCTTTTGTTAAAGAAGCCAGTAAAAAAAGATTCGGCACAGGATTTGTAAAAAACACATGTATTCGCAGCTGATGATCCTGATGGTATGGATCTATCCCTGCAGAGGCTGAAAGGCTTTAATTGAAAATCAACTGACTGCTTCAGAAAACAAGATTTTTAATCAAAAAAGCAAGAGGAATGAACACATTGAACCGAATTGAAAAATCCCTTACATCCGTCCAAATGAAAAAAATCCTATTTGGATTGACCATCTTTACCCTGTCAAGCGCAGTTCCCCTTCTGATCTCCGGAACAGGTGCTTCTGCAGCAGTTCTTTCAAAATTGACAGCTGCACGACCAGTAGACGGGATCTCGAAGCCTGAAGAAAAGATTCTTTCTTATGCTGAATCAATCTACGAACGATCCGACCTTTCAAACTATGGTTTGGATTTCGAGGTTTTTGATCTCGCCTTAAAAGGTTTCGATCGCCTTGCAACCAATGGGTTGCTCAACAACGACAGTGTTCTGACCGTAGTGGACTTCAGTAAATCCTCCCGCCAGAAAAGACTATTTGTGATCGACCTCAGGAAAAAGCAAGTCGTCTACCACTCACTGGTTGCCCACGGAAAAAACAGCGGAATGGAATACGCTAATAGTTTCTCCAACACACCATCATCTCACAAAAGCAGCCTGGGTTTCTATATCACTCGCGGCACCTACCAGGGCTCCAACGGATACTCCCTGCAACTCGATGGCTGTGAGAAAGGTATCAATGATAAAGCCTTGTCAAGAGCGATTGTGATGCATGCCGCAGCATATGCAAATGAAAATGTCGTGCAAAACGGCTTCCTGGGAAGAAGCTACGGCTGCCCCGCGGTACCGGAGAAAATGAACAAGAAGATCATCGATAAAATAAAAGGTGGGAATGTGATGTTCCTCTACTTCCCCGACAACCAATACCTGAAAAAATCGGAAATACTGAATGGATAGGAAAAGCCTCCATACGATGGCTGACAAAACCCAGGGTTTTTTATCCCGGGTTTTTTTATACCCAGTATGAAAACATCTGTGTGCCCACGCCCGTCACCAAACCAATAATGATCTCCCCATATGTATGGTTTGATGCAATAAGTCGCGACGTGCATATGATGCCGGTCAACAAGATCGAGACCACAATAGGCCATGCAGATTCCGCATAACCACTCGCAAGAATCACATACATCAGACCTAACATGCCGCCAACACCAATGGCGTGCATACTGATCTTTAGGAAACTATTAAGCACAAGCGCCACACTGGAAGCAAGAAAAATCCCCTGACACATATCCGTCAGGATCAATGGCGCATCAGACTGATTCTTGAAAACATAATACGTCCAAAAGAAAAAAGTGATGGATGCCATATATGGCACGATCCGCTCCTTTTGCGTATCCAGCTGGATGGATTTGCTGAAACCCAGACCCCGCAACAATAAGACGATAAGTACGGGAAATACAAAATTGTTGCTCGTGAACGTAAGAAACTTCAATAGCCGTGCAGATTCTGAAACTGCCAGAAAAATGGTTGGATTGATGAAAACGATGTAATACATCATCATCAGGCCGGTGAACAGCGGATGAAATATCAAGGATACAAAACGAGCCGCCCAAACAACGACAGGATGGTATGTGGCTACAGATGGTTGTGCGGTCATATTCACAAGGCTTTTCTCAAACGTGCCACCGGGATATTGAGTTGTTCCCTGTACTTGGCGACAGTTCGCCGTGCAATATTATAACCTTTTTCCTGTAGCATCTCCGTGAGTTTCTCATCACTCAAAGGCTTTCGCTTACTTTCAGCCTGGATCATATCACTCAGTATCTTCTTGACCTCCCGTGTCGATACTTCTTCACCGCTCTCCGTACTCAATGACTCACTGAAAAAGAACTTGAGGCGGTAAGTGCCGAATTCCGTCTGAACGAATTTGCTATTGGCCACACGGGATACCGTGGATATGTCAAGGAGTGTCTGCTCTGCTATATCCTTCAGGATCATCGGCTTCAGATTGGTCTCATCACCCGTCATGAAAAACTCGTGCTGGTGATCAAGAATGGCTTCCATGGTGAGCAGCAAGGTATTCTGCCTTTGCTTGATCGCATCGATGAACCATTTGGCCGCGTCAATCTTTTGCTTGATGAATAACACAGCCTCTTTTTGACGCTTGTCCTTTTTAGTGCCCTTGTCGTATTCCCTGAGCATATCACGATATCCTTCACTGACCCTCAGATCAGGAGCGTTCCTTGAATTGAGCGTCACTTCAAGCTTTCCCGAATTATTATATATGAAAAAGTCCGGGATCATGTATGTCTCCCCATTTTTAGACTCCCCCACATTTCCACCAGGCTTGGGATTCAACTTGAGGATCTGCCCAATGGCATCACGGAGTTCTTCATCGGAAAGATTCAATACCCGCTGGATCTTTTCATAGTGCTTTTTAGTGAACTCCTCGAAATACTTCTCCAATATCCGAATTGCCATGGTGATCGCAGGATCATCAATCGTTACCTGCTTTCGCTTCAGCTGCAGCAACAGACACTCCCGAAGATTACGAGAGGCTATGCCAGGTGGATCGAACTGCTGGATCGTGGTGATAAGGTCCTCGATCTGAACGGTGGACACATGGATGTTCTGGCGGAAAGCAAGATCATCGACTATGGATTCTGTCTCTCTCCTCAAATATCCATCCTCATCGATGCTGCCGACAATCTGTTCTGCAATCCTGTTGTACTCATCCGAAAGTTCCAGCATGCCAAGCTGCTCGAGTAAGATCTCATGGAAAGAAGACTCCACAGGGTGTGGAATGGTCTTGCCTTCATCAAGCTCGGGATAATTCTCATCCCTCAGCCTGTAATCACCCACTTCATCCTCATCCTGTACATAGTCGCTGATGTCGATGTTATCATACTCATCCTCACTTCCATCGAGATCGAAATCCTCCTCGCCCGTCGTGTCAAACTCATCGATCCCTTCCTCGCCCATATCCTCATGGCCATCCTCCGTAAGCTCTAAAGCAGGATTTTCCTCCATCTCCTCCTTTATCCGTTCCTCAAGATTTGCCGTAGGAACCTGCAACAGTTTCATCAGCTGGATCTGCTGAGGAGAAAGCTTCTGTAATAGCTTCTGTTGGAGGTTTTGAGAAAGTGCCATACTACGAAAAAACAGTAAATTGGGTTATGAATCGCGGATCCACAAAAATCAAGCCTAAATTACGAACAAAACACGGATACATGCAGAAAGTCAGCCTGATATCAGTCATGACCCTCATCATATTCCTATTGCCGACTTTCTGCCATGCACAACAGAAAAAGCCGATAGACAGCGTCTCCATGGAAAAAATACACTTCTCCGCATGGAATAGAAGACTGGATCCGGATAATAAATTTCTCCTGCCTCCTGACAACTCTGTCCGGCAGCTGGGGTTCATGTGCCGTCAGGAATGGAAGCTCGAAAAAGCTACACGACTGCCGATCCGAGTCAGACTTGGATCCCTGGATTATGTCAATAAAATGGAAGGGAAAAAACAATAACCACCCTTCCCTATGGTTCCGTCCTTTCCCAGATACCTGTTGGATTTCTCATGAACTTGAAAACCGATGAACCAGGACCTTCCGTCGCACTTTCACGATTGGCAAAATCCACATAGGTAACATGATACTGCATGAATTTCGCATCAGCCGGACAATCAATTAAAAAATCAACCCTGCCGGCAAATGGCTTGATGGCAACAAGCTGTGCGTTGGAGAAATTCCCGGAAACTGAATACCGAACATATACGGCCACCTGGCGGATGTCTCCCATTGATATGGATGGAGCCACCACCCTGAACCTCACTTTGTCCCCGGTTTGAACTGCCGCCCCTTCGATCAAGGGAGATACAGGACCTGAACCAAAAACGTCAGCTGCTGGCGGAACCAATGCAGGATAGCGATAATAGTTATTCCGGAGTGAGTCGTTCCACCCCATTGGATTGCGGTAAAAAGATTTACTGCTGAAATACACGGCCCCGTTGATATTCGGTGTATTCCTGATGGCACTCAGTTGCTTCGGAATGATCGTATTGTCCTTCCAGGCAGTATTGCTGCCAGCCCTATAATAACCCAGACCGATATAGCATGGCTTCCCAAATGAATTCTTGCTCCACCAGTCTAGCAGAGGCTCGAAAGGAGCTGCAGGGTGACCAAACTCCCAATACAATTGAGGAACTACATAATCCACCCAACCTTTTTCAAGCCAAAGGCGTATGTCTGCATAAAGATCATCATAATTCGTTTGTCCTGCTTTCGTATCACTTCCCCGAGGATCCTTGTCTTTATTCCGCCACACACCAAATGGAGAAATGCCAAAACGACATAAAGGATTACCACTCTTGATCACCCGATACAGCTGGACAATGATGGAATCCACATTGCTCCTCCTCCAATCTTCGAGGGACAGCTGATTTCCGAATTTTCGGTAGCTGGATGAATCCGGAAATTCCTTTCCGGGAACACGATAAGGATAGAAATAATCATCAAAATGGATCGCATCAACCTTATACCTTTTCACAATATCAGAAACCACTAAGGTTACAAATGCCTGAGCCTCCGGATTGCCGGGATCAAAATATCGCTTGCCGCCGTAATCCAGAAACCAATGTGGCTTTAAACGACTGATATGAGTCGGGGCAATGGACGACTTCCCGATATTAAAAACGGCACGATAAGGATTCAACCATGCATGGAACTCCATACCCCGCTTGTGCGTCTCTTCAATCATGAACGCAAGGGGGTCATAATATGGAAACGGAGGTTTCCCCTGTGTGCCCGTTAGCCATTCGCTCCATGGTTCATAAGGAGACGGATAAAAAGCATCCGATGCCGGACGGATCTGCATGATAACCGCATTCATCCCATTGGCCTTGTGCAGATCCACCATTCTGACAAACTCCGCTTTCTGAGAATCTGTCGGGAGGCCTTTACGGGATGGCCAATCAATATTATCCACCGTGGCGATCCATGCACCCCTGAACTCATGCCGGGGAGAAGATGTCTGCGCCCCTACTTCCCGGGGAAGCAAAAAGACAAAAAGCTGGATGATCACTGATAAAGCAGAAAAACTTCCGTAACGAATATTGAATTGCATCATAGGTGATTATCTGGGATTGACGGATTCTTTCTCTCCGTTCAACTCGTTGAAAGAATGATTTACAAACTCAAATGTATAGATGCGCACCAGTAAAATCATATAACTGAAAAGGAGCGGGCCGAATATGAACCCCATGAAACCAAAGAGTTTAAGCCCGACAATGACACCGAAGATGGTTACCAAAGGATGCACATCACCGATCTTTTTCATGAGGGTGATCCTTGCGATATAATCAATGTTTCCTGTGACCACAAGACTATATATGAGCAGACCAGTACCCTGCCAGGTCATCCCCTGACCATATAGGAAGATGACCAACGGCACCCAAATGACAAGGGTACCAACAATAGGAAAAAAAGCGAAAACCCCGGTCAAAAAACCCCACATCCCATAGTCCTTCAGTCCAAAAATCACATACCCAACCGTGGCTGTGATACCCTGTATCAGTGAAATCAATGGTATCCCGATCGCATTCGCCCGAACACTATGGATCGTCTCCCGGGCCAAAACATCTATGCTGTTATGGCTAAGGGGTAAGAATGAATGTAACCACTGTTCCACGTCCCTGCCGCTGACGAACATGAAATACAACACAAAAAACATCACGGCTATATTTCCCAGGATTGTAGCCGTGCTGTTCAGAAAGGTCGGAATGAAATCCTTGACACCCGACTGAATCGTTTTAATAGCTTCGACATCCACAATTTCAAAACCCACAAAACCTGTGATCTTTTCTGAAAGTGCACGTAACCCCGTCAACAACTCGTCTGAATGACTGAATATGTTATATATTTTGGGGGTGACAAGGTGGATGGCGTAATACAATGGCAGACCGATGATCACAAAAAAAACAAACAAAAACAAAAAAGCAGTGCCTGATTTGCTCCATTTTCTTTGTTCCACAAGGTTATGGTAACCATTCCGGCCAAGGATATAGAAGGTCACCGCACCCAGAAACCCGGGCAACAACATGTAGAGTTCCTTTATGATCAAGAAACCCATGATCAATATCAGGGCCAGTAGTAAAATCTGACGGATTCGGTTGTTGAACTGAGCTGCCATTCATTAATGATATTGTGGTGTTTTTATCCAGGTCTGGTAGACTGCTATACCATTCACTCTGCTAATGCTTTCATAACCGGTATGCATCAACCCCATACCTTGGTCCCTTCACTACAGTTTGAGCAAATATCGATATTCTTCCGGCCTTTCATTAAATCACCGCGGAACTGCTTGTAATTCTCATTATGCCAGATCTCACGGAATGACTGGTTCTTCATGTTTCCCAACTGATGCATGGCATCCTTATCAAAACAACATGGCACCACCAGACCATCCCATGTGATGACATTAGCATGCCAGAGTTTCCAGCAATGATTCTGAAGCTTGTTCTTTGGTACACGCTTCCCGGCAGCATCTGTCTTGTAACGACTGAATTTATCTATAGAAGTGATAAGACCATTGGGATCGTTCTCATAATCATAAATCTGTGCAGTCTTGAACCATACCGCATCAACCCCTATTTCTTTGCCAAGCTTTTCCACCGCACCCACCTGCTCTTCGTTTGGCTTCACCACAAGGAACTGGAAAATCACAAAAGGCTTGTGGCTGCCCATGGCTTTTTTCCACTTTACGATCTCTTTTGCACCAGCAATGACTTTTTCCAGCTTCCCACCCACACGATACTGCTGATAAACATCCTGGGTCGTTCCGTCAATTGAAATGATCAGCCGATCCAATCCGCTTTCAATGGTCTTTCTTGCATTTTCCTCGTTGAGGTAATGCGCGTTCGTTGAAGTGGCAGTATATATCCCCTTCGAAGAAGCATAGTGAACCATGTCTAAAAACGATGGATTAAGATACGGCTCACCCTGGAAATAGAAAATCAGATATATAAGTTCCTGATGTATCTCATCAATGGTTTGTTTGAAAAAACTGCTTTCCAGCATCCCGGTAGGACGGGTGAATGCCCTCAGCCCACTCGGGCATTCAGGACATCGCAGGTTGCAGGAAGTCGTCGGCTCAAAAGAAATCGATATCGGTAATCCCCATTGCACAGGCTTTGCAGTGAAACGGCTTATGTGATAGCTGGTATAGACTTTAAGCGCATTCCATGCACGCCGGATGGTGATCCGGGACATAAGATTCAAGGTGTCACGAAAATTCAATGCTGGCATACTGATGCAAAATTAATCCAATCCAATGCAGCGACTGAAAAAAACATATCGCCATTCGGTGCAACTTTGCATATCAACAATGACCTATGCCAACAGCCGGAAAAGGAAAAATCCATGCGAGAAATAAAAAAATCATCCTCTCCATCCTATTCCTGCTATTAATCATGATAATCAGTTTTCTTGTCTATAACTGGTGGCAAGAGAAACGATCAGGCTTCGCTCATTATTCCGGATTCGGCATTCCAATGCCCTCGGATTACGAGATATTCGGAATCGACGTATCCCACCATCAGGCCTTCATACAGTGGGAGGCTGTGAAGAAGATGAAAGATAAAGGAATCAGAGTGGGGTTTGCTTTCATCAAAGCTACAGAAGGATACACCCACCATGACCGCCAGTTCAAAAGAAACTGGCGCAAGGCCCGGGAAGCAGGAATGCTGCGTGGGGCATATCATTTCTTCCTGCCCAGTAAGTCCGGATCCCAACAAGCAGATCATTTTATGACAACAGTACGATTGGAGAAAGGCGACATGCCGCCTGTTCTTGACGTGGAAGAAACCCACGGTATTCCACATCCGATAATTCGAAAGCGGGTCAGAGAATGGCTCGAAAAAGTCGAACGACACTACGGCAGAAAACCCATCATCTACACCGGAGTAGATTTCTATAACAGGGTCCTGGGAAGCGAATTCGATGACTACCCCCTTTGGATAGCACATTACCTGAAACGCGATAATCCTAAAATCTATAGAAAATGGACGTTCTGGCAATTCAGTGAAACCGGTACCGTGAACGGAATCTCCTCAAAAGTCGACTTCAACGTATTCCACGGAGATTCCGCTGCTTTAAAAAAACTAATGTCACCCTAAAATGATTTTTTCCAGCAGTTCCTTACTTTCGTTATCACATAAACCCCAATATGGAACCTGAAATCGCCTTATACCTCAGAAAAATCGTATGGTCACTTTCGGCCATCCTGGTTTGGATGCTGGTGAACATCTTTTTCGGTATCCAAAAGGGATATATGCTATTCGAAGAAGGACATATCTTCGGCTCGGTCATCTTCTACCTCTGGCTTTCAGGAAGCTTCTTCACTCTTTTCAAACTCTACAAACGCCACTGGAAACAAAAACAGGACGAAACAAACTCCCCTCTCTAAAGCAATACAAAAAGCCCCAAAAGGGGCTTTTAAAATTATTCACACACCATCAACAAACGCTATTGTTTGCCATCCAAAATGATAGGGACTCCTCCTTTTGAAGGCATAACGACGATCTTTGAATTCTGCGAACCGGCGAGTTCTTTCAATGCTTTTATCTGTTCGTACTGAAGTTGCTTTTCAGAAAGACTCTCGCTGATGATGCGTTGATAGTCTGCAATACCTTGTGCCTCTACACGCTTCCGCTCAGCTTCCTGCTTCTCTTTCTGTAATACGAACTGCATCTTCTGTGCATCCTGCTCCGCATTGATCTTCTGCTCAATGACAGTCTTCACAGACCCTGGCAACGTAATGTTGCGTACAAGTAGATTCTCCAACAAAAGACCTCGTTTCTTGAAATCTTCATCGATGGTCTTAAAGATCCTGTTCTGAAATTCATCGCGCTTGGAAGAATACAACGATACTGCGTCGTAATAAACAGCATTATCACGGATACGGGTTCGGGTAATCGGCCTTACGATCTTATCCTCGTAATTCACCCCAATTTCACGAATCAACTTTGGCGACTCTTCCGGAACGATACGATACAGGACAGAAAGATCGATGGTCACTTCCAAGCCATCGGCCGTGAGCACCCTGATGGCATCGTCACCTGCACTGGAACCCTCGTCATGTTGCCCACTCATCGTATAGTTCTGAGTACGAACATCCAACTGCTTCACTTCCATCAGAGGATTCACGAAATTAAGTCCACTACTCAGCACGTTATTATTAACCTTTCCAAACAGCGACTTAACACCCACATACCCCGCATCAATCTGCTTGACAGAGGATGTGAGGAAACCCAAAACAATCAGTATGATCGAAATGATCCTGACAGTTGGTAAGAACTTTCTTATGGGGTTGTCTTCGTCCCGGGAAAGCAAAATACCAGTTACCAATAAAATCAAACCAAGAATGATCAGAAACATATTATAAATGTTTATTTAATGAAAGAGTTAAAGAATTGTGAACTGGTTGCATCACGTAAAAATATACTTTACTCAAAATCAGCTGCTATGATCAGATACAATAACCCACACCCCCCCGATCTTTTTGAATAATAGGGTATAATGTCCGGCAACATCACCCGCAGAACGCTTCAGCGACCATTTCCCTACTACATGATAGTACTTCGTTGAGAGCCGTTTGACATGAAGGATCGTGAAAGTCAACTTTCCCATCCGGGAAGTGTCCCCATAATTCTTTTTATAGGTGGCCAGCGTGGATCCATATCCATAAGTGACACCTGATCCGCCGATATACATCAACGAATCATTTTGCCAGTACCCGTTCATAAAACCATCCAGATCCCCACTGTTCCAGGCTTTTACCTGACGGTCTAAAATATCCAGTATCTTCTCTTCAGCATGGGTTTGAGACTGTCCCGCGAAACTATGAGTCAGTAAAAGCATTAGGACAAATATGGTTAAACGCATGAAAAGATCATTTTTCCTAAAATAACCTATTTATTCATAAAGGGGCGAATGGATGTTGAGTGGTTCTATAAAAAAAGCCGCACTGGGCGGCTTTATGTATCATTCAGTATGAATTCCATCAGATCTTAAGATTCCGCAGGTAGGCTGCACATGCTTCCGCACTTTTCAAGGATGTGCTGTTATCATATCGTTCCTGCTCGACGATATAATGTTTCATCCCTAGTCCGGATGCTGCCCTGAGTACTTTTGCATAATCGATGGAACCCGTCCCCAAATCACAGGAAGCATCCTGCTCTTTCGGGTCAGCAAGTTTTATCCGGTCTTTCACATGGCAGAGAGTGAAGCGATTGGCGTATT
>JBIKIB010000175.1:0-7421 GCA_044361845.1 Chitinophagaceae bacterium
ATTATCTGAAACCGGAGAACAAGGAATTGTTTGATGACAAGCAGAGCAAAAAAAATCCGGTGCAGGAAGATGATCAAACGGCCAGCACCGCTAAGATCGGTCCATCCGTTGAATGCATGGAGGTGCCGGATGATGCTTATGAAGACGGGGTTCTGGCAGTGAAAATGAAAAAGCAGATCATTGATATGTCGAAAGGAGGTAAGCCCTTTTTTGCTGCCATTGGTTTTCACAAACCGCATCTTCCTTTCATTGCCCCCAAGAAATACTGGGATCTTTACAAACGGGAAGACATGCCCCTTGCATCTTTCCAGGAACATGCAAAAGACGGACCTGAGATCGCTTATCATCGATCCGGGGAGTTGCGCAATTATCCGGATATTCCAGCTTTTGTCACATTCAAAGGGACAGGAAACCGTATCGGACTGGCTGCAGAAAAGCAGCGTGAACTCGTGCATGGATATTATGCATCCATATCCTATACCGATGCGCAGATCGGGATCCTGTTGAACACTTTGGATTCGCTCGGCACACTCGACAATACCATCATTGTTTTATGGGGCGACCACGGCTGGCATCTGGGCGATCATGATCTCTGGAACAAGCATTCCAATTTCGAACAGGCTACCCGCGCACCCCTGATCATAGCGGCGCCCGGCATGAAACCGGGAAGAGCAAATGGCATATCAGAGCACCTTGATATTTTCCCGACGATCTGCGACCTCGCATCATTGCCTGTTCCTGTGCATTTGCAAGGCAAAAGCTTGAAGCCTCTCATGGCGGATAAAAAATCGTCCGTGAAAGAATACGCCGTCAGTCAGTATCCCCGGTCATTGACAAAGGAAGAACTCAAGAAATCCGGCTATGACAATAATAAGATCATGGGTTACAGTGTGCGGACAGACAGATACCGGTTGACAGTTTGGATGCATGATCATACTTCGGATCAGCCCTTCGATGAGAAGCGTGTTTATGCAACGGAACTCTACGATTATCAAAAAGATCCCTTCGAAAAGCAGAACCTCGTGAAGGATGGCCGTTACCAAAAAATCTCAAAAGAACTTCATAAGAAGATGCAGGCGTTCCTGACATCGCAACAAGGAGGATGACTTTATGGCCGGCGATCTGTTCATCATCTCAGGTCATGCTTGAGGCAGGAAATTAATTCCCGGTTTCATCAATAAGTTCGTCACCACTTTTCATACAGACTTTGTGACTATCCATACAAAGGTGGCAAAGGGCATTTTGAGGCTGTACTTTGCGTCATCACCCGAGTCATCGTAGTGAAGTCTTTGCTGCTGTTTTATATTGATGATCACCACCATGCCGATCATGGCGCAGGATGAGGAGTTGGGTGTTGAAGCGCCCGATCCGGGTGGTAGTATCCCGGTAGACGGTGGGTTGGGTCTGCTATTGGCGGCGGGTGTGGCGTATGGGGCGAGCCGTCGGCGTAAGCAGCAGCCTATGGAATAGAGGGGGTGAATTGCAAGGTATAGAAGGCGCGGGGGAGGAATCCTTCGCGCCTTTTCATCAACAGGCCGGACGTTAATGAATGGGTACCGAATTAAGGTATATCAAAAAGGAGGGTTTTCATTATTTTCACAAATATCTTGTAACCCGTCGATTTACTGATGCCTGTGATGAATTGTATGCCCCTCTCTTTGAAAAACATATCGATAGCAGTGTTGGTATGTCTGATATCGGCGACCGGATCGATCGCGCAGGATATATATTCCGATTCTCTCTTACGGGATCTCCGTTCCGCAACAAAGGAGGCTAAAAAGGCAGAATTATACACGGCCCTCTCGCAGCATTCGATGGCAAAGGATTACAAAAAAGCCCTCGCCTATGCCCAAGAGGCTGTCTTTGCCGCCACAAAAGATGGTGACCATGCCTTGCAGATGCGGGCCAACAAATCATTGGCTTCTGTTGAGTATTATATTGGTTTGTTCGATCAGGCCATCATCCATTTCGACAAAACGGCCTCAGAGGCCGAGAAAGCGGGTGATGAGATTGAAGCGATCAATAACCGGTTGAATATCTCCATGATCCACATAGCGATCGGTGAACACAAAAAGAGTATCAGCAGCCTGGAGAAAGCCAAGCCCGGCCTGACAGAAGCATACCGGAAAGCGGGACGAGCATTTCCTGTCGCCGAATGGATCAGCCTTCACCTGAACCTCGGGGTTTCTTACTTGGCGGATGGTCAGTTCATCAGGGCCAATGGTTGTCTGGACACAGGTATCGCCCTGGCCAGGTCAAGACCGGACCAGCGTTTGACCCTCTTCAAACTGCTCCTGACCAAGGGCAAGGTGAAAGTCAGGGAGGACAGTACTTCTGAGGCCATCGCGCTCATGGATGAGGCCGAAGGACTGCTGGCTTCGGACGAAGGCCAGTCTTATACGATTTTATTGCAGGAAGCAAGGGTGGAGGCTTATGACAAGATGGGGGCGTTTCCAGATGCGCTTCAGTTGGCTAAGGCGGGATTGTCATCTGCCCGTACCGTGGGGAGCCTGCAGATGGGTAGATCCTTTGCGGAAGCCATTTCAAGAATTTACCGCAAGACAGGTCCTTCCGATTCATCCATCCGCTATATGGACATGGTGGCAGTTTATGAACGAGAGTCCGAGGCCGGTCGCGTCAAGGAGGAGATGATGCGCACGGAGCTGCAACAGGAGTACCTGAAGAGGGATCTGGAGTTTGCTGCACGGGAAAGAAAAAGCAGAACAAGGGTTTTTTTCGCATTCATGGGCGTTTCGCTGCTGGGAATTTCATCATTATTTGGAATTGCGTTCTACAGGCGTCGCTATTGGAGGATGAATCTTCGTCGATTGCAGCAGGAGCTGGAGGCCCGCCAGTCGGATCTGGAGCGACAGCGCCTCGAAGCTGAAATGGGGCATAAGGATAGCGAACTGGAGCGGATCGGATACGAATTAAAGAAGTATAGTCTGATCGAAGGACTGGTCGGCGATCTGCAGTCCGACCCCGTTGCCCGGCAACAAGGCAACAGCACCTTGGGCGATCCGGAGAATCGGCTTTCTCCAGCCCCCACCCGAACCAGGGCCTGGGAGGAGTTCGAATACAGGTTCCAGCAGATCTATTCCGGTTTTTACGAACGACTCAATCAGGAGCATCCGGACCTCACCCTCAACGAACGTCGGCTTTGTGCCTTTCTCAAGCTGGACATGACCACCAAGGAGATCTCTGATATCACAGGCCAGTCGATCCGCGCCGTCAACATGGCCAGGTTCAGGCTTCGCCAGAAGCTCAATTTGACCAACACGGACAGGGAGATCTTCGATTTCCTTTCCGGGCTTTAAATACTTCCTGTACACATTTTTCCGGAGATATCTTCCCGCATACCTGTTTCCTCATATCAGACCAATGACCATTTGACCATCAATGGGGCAAGGCCTGGCGTCTTCTTTTGGGAGTTTGGCTCAACGTGCCCTTCCAATATCATTCCTCACGTCACATGCTTTAATTATCCAATTTGAATTGCTGTCCGACCTGTTTAGCAGCATTGTGCAATCAATGTGAACATACGATCTGGCACTAGTGAAACGACTGTGAAACGTATAAATCCCTTGAAAATCAATCCTTAACATATTTTTACGGGGTTGATTTTTAAGGGGTTGTCGACTATTTGGTCCGGGCTTTCCCATCATCTAACGATGTATGCATAATCCACGATGATCTGGTGTCGTCAAGCGATGGTCATTGTTTTTTCATCCAAAAACAGATCTGTTTCATGAGAAATTGTCAGAACACCAGCGATCATCGATCTGTCCGGTATGGGCAGTCTGGGCAAGCGTTTACCAGGCAGATTTTTCAGATGGCCATCAAATGCTTGCCTTTGTTGTTGCTTGCAGGTCTGCCCGGGCTGTCGGTATTCGGGCAGACGCCTTCGGCTGCAACTTCTACGGTTACGGCGAATCCAGCCACCATACCCACTAGCGGATCTACAACCCTCACTGTCCAGCTAAGGCAGAGTGACGGAACGAAGATAACTACTGGAGGAGCTGCCGTAACCTTTGCGACGCCAGCGTCGGGTACGATAGGTTCGGTTACGGACAACGGCAATGGCACCTACTCTGCTTCCTACACGGCTGCCGCCTCTTCAAGTACCGTAGAGATCACGGGTAAACTCAGTGGAACTGATTTTTCCAATAAGGTATATGTCATTGTCGGAAGTCAATATGTCATTGATGGAACTTCCGGTAACGGGTTGCTGACTCAGAATTTATCCACCACAGGTAATCTTACTTTGAGTCAGGGATTTTTTGTTGATTATTTGATCGTTGGCGGCGGTGGCGGCGGTGGTAATACAGTCGGTGGCGGTGGTGGCGCAGGTGGAGTTCAGGCAGGTACGGTTGCAGTCAGTGCCAGCTCTACTTCTGTGACGATAGGATCCGGGGGTTCAGGGGGATACCCTGCAGGTACAAATGGAGGAACCAGTACAGCCTTATCAATAAGTGCAGGAGGTGGAGTTGCCGGACGTGGAGATACAAGAACCGGTGGTAACTCGGGTACGCCTCAATCAAGAACAGGTGGTAGTGGCTGGTTAAAGACTGGTGGGGGTGATGGAGCCTCGGGAGGTGGTGGCGCAGGTTCAAGTACTGCAGGTAGTAATGGAGGAACAAATAGTGTTGGTGGTAATGGAGGCTCAGGTTCCGCACATGCTATTACAGGTGTCAGTGCAACATATGCAGGCGGCGGCGGCGGCGGAAATGAATACACATCTACAGCTGCCGGTGGATCCGGTGGTAGCGGGGGTGGAGGAAATGGAGGCCAAGGTTTCAGTGATTCGCGAAAAAACGGTGGAAATGCCACAGGCTATGGTAGCGGCGGTGGCGGTGGCGGTGCATTCAGCGGACCGGGTGGTACCGGATCAGCAGGCTTGGTGGTGCTTCGGTATCAGGGAAGTTCGCTTGGATCCATTGGAGGTACAGTTGCTGCCGGAACGGTTGCCGCCACCGGATATACCCTGCATAACTTTACATCCACCGGAACTTTCAACCTGTCTTCTCTAAACCTCAATACGCGGTTGGGTGCGATAATTTCCGGAACCCTATCCGGATCAGGTGATTTAACCTACAGCGGTCCCGGACAATTGACCCTGACTGCCAACAACACCTATTCCGGCCAGACCATCGTGAGCGGGGGCACCATGCAGGTGGGCATGAACGGCACGACCGGAAGTCTGGGCAGTGGTACTATTGACCTGCGAACGGGGACAACGCTTATTTATAACAGATCAGACAATGTCAGTCTGAGCAACGCATGGCTGCTGCCGGGTACCGGTACCCGCACGCTGAACAATGCCGGCTCCGGAGTCTTAACCATCTCCGGTTCCGGGAATATGGCCGGAGAAAGCGCCAATCCTGCCACACTCGCTATCGGGGGATCCGGATCCATCATCATACAGCAATCCATTGCCAATGGCGGCGAAGCCATCAATCTAATAAAATCAGGAAGCGGAACATTGACACTGTCGTCCGCATCGAACGGATACACCGGAACAACCACCGTGAATGCAGGTACATTGAAAGTTAGTGGTACGACGGGCACGGGTGCTGTCACATTAAATTCCGGAACCATCCTGACCGGCACAGGAACTGTCAAAGGTGCCACGACGCTGCAAAGTGGCTCAACGATCGTTACGGATCAGGTGACATCCGGTCTGACCATCGACAACAATCTCACCCTGGCCGGTGGATCTAATTACAACTGGAAAGTCGCTAATACTGTCGGAACCCCCGGTACGGATTGGGACCACGTTCAGGTTAACGGGTCGCTCAACATCACGGCTACATCCTCCACTACATCTAATATCAATATCTGGAGCATTCTAAGCAATGGAACCAATGGCGAGATTGCTAATTTCCTGCCGACGGAAAACTCCTATACCTGGACGATTTTGACGGCAACAGGAGGCATCACCGGATTCGCAGCGAATGCATTCAACGTCGTCATCACCCCTTCCAATGGCACCGGGGGGCTTACCAGCCGATACAATGCAGATGGTTTTTCAATTATACAGGATGGCAATGCGCTCAAGCTTCAGTATAGCCCGCCGCTTATGCAGACCATCGATGCAACAGACAATGGGATCAGGAATAGCACTTCGCTGAATTTCACGACGAACACATCTTCAGGTACACTGACCGTAGGCCTTGGATTTTATGTGGACTACCTACTAGTCGGCGGCGGCGGCGGTGGTGGCGCTAATTCTGCCGGTGGTGGTGGCGCGGGGGGCTTACGTACCGGTTCCACATCATTGTCTGCCACAAGCCACACGATCACTGTCGGAACTGGCGGAGCAGGCGGAACATCCGGTGGAATTGGTTCCAATGGCGGGAGCACGACGGCTTTCAGTGTAACGATAGGTGGCGGTGTGGGTGCCAGCAGGAATGGCGGGAATTCTGGGACGCCTCAATCGAATGTAGGAGCTTCCGGTTGGCAGAGTGGTGGTGGTGATGGTGCCGCCGGCGGTGGTGGTGCCGGTGCCGGAGGTGTTGGCGGCAATGGCAATGCCAACAGTGTCGGCGGCTTGGGTGGCGCAGGCACGAGTGCTGATATTACCGGGGCTTCCGTCGTCTACGCAGCCGGCGGTGGGGGTGGTAATGAATACACATCGAATGGAGCTGCCGCCGGAGCAGGTGGCAGTGGTGGTGGAGGAAATGGAGGCCAGGGCTTCAGTGATTCGAGAAAGAATGGAGCATCCGCTACCGGCTATGGCAGTGGCGGTGGCGGTGGCGGGGCATTCAACGGACCTGGTGGTGCCGGTTCTGCAGGCATCGTTATCGCCAGATACAAAGGCACATCACTGGGTTCGGTGGGCGGAACAGTCACAGCCGGTTCCGGGACCGCATCCGGCTATACCCTGCATACTTTCACTTCCAGCGGATCTCTTAACCTTTCCGGTGTCGACCTTTCCGGACGCCTCAAAGCCACGATGTCGGGTAATATCATCGGCTCCGGAAACCTCATCTATTCCGGTCCGGGTGTACTCTCTCTAACCGGCACCAATACGTATACGGGAACGACAACCGTGTCCTCAAGCATACTGGAAGTCGGTGACGGTGGTACAACAGGCAACCTGGGCACGGGAGCCATCACATCCAATGCCACGCTGAGATTCAACCGTAGTAATACCTACACATTGGGTGCTTCCAATATCATCTCCGGTACCGGAACCGTCGAGCAGGCAGGAACCGGTACGCTGCATCTGGGTGGGATCACCACCCATCAGGCCGGTACATGGTCGTTGAGGTCAGGCACCATCAGCAATGGTACCATCGCAGGAGGAAACTACAGTTTGATCGATGGAACCGTCTCCGCGGTATTGGCAGGCACCGGTACAATGACCAAAAGCGGCACCGGAAGGGTCATCCTGACAGCCAATAATTCTTACTCCGGAT
>JBIKIB010000176.1:0-7410 GCA_044361845.1 Chitinophagaceae bacterium
TCCCGAAAATTGTTTGCTGCCCATTGACATTGCCTCCTCCGATCTGTGGCTTTTGATAAGCCATGACCTCCTGGCCATTCACATAATGACGGATCAATGAATCTCCCAGGACGAGTACTTCAGCTGTGACCCATTGGTCTCCATGGAAAGTCTCTGATTTTGAATTTACACAATGCGGAGTAAATAGTTTACCGTTCATTTCGACATTTGTACCGGGTGTGCAAAGGTTACAGGTGCTGCGTTTATCCGTACCATTGCCGCCAAGGAACTGCACTTCAATGGATACCGGAAAATCCTGTTCTATACCCATACTTTGTGGAGTCTGTCCATGAAGCATGACGCCGCTGTTGCGGGTGGCCCATCCGGGGCCACCTTTGACCTGATCACCGATAAAGCGGTATTCGATACGGATTCGATAATAGTTATATGGCTTTTCGTAGAACAAATGACCATAGCGTTCGTCGAATGTTTGATATCCGTCATAACGTACCACGAGTTTCTTGTCTTCGACACGAAAAGTATTTGCGAAGTTCTCACCTGCAGGATAGTTACGGATCTTCGGCGTCCAGCCTGTCAGATCCTTACCATTGAAGAGTGAAAGCCATTGTTGTGTTGCGTGTTTTTGTGCAACGGCATAATTCGTGCAAATGATCAGGACAACTACCAAGATGGTTAAGGTACGATTCTGTGATTGATGCATGTTTCGTTGCTTTAAGATTCTTTCATACGGATCAAATTCCGGGCAGAAGATACAGAAATTTATGGTTGGATAGATTGGAAACTGCTGCTAAAACCTGCAGCCGCTTTGTATACCGAAAGGTCATGATCATGTCCGGTGAATAGGATACTGACTCGTAGAAGCCGAATGAAATTAGCGAGGGTATCAATTTGCAAAATCCTTCATGAAAGCATTGTGCAGGAAGGATACATCCAAATCATGCTCTGAATGCAGAGGCTAAAAATCCTGTTTCGAAATAAGCAATATTGATCGCTTAAATTATACAGCTAAAGGGGAATATTTCCGTGTTTTCGCCTTGGTCTTTTTTGCACCTTGTTCTCGAGCATTGCGAAGGATCGGATCAGCTTCCTTCTGGTCTCCCGGGGTTCAATGACCTCATCTATGAATCCCCGCTCTGCTGCCAAATAGGGATTTGCGAAAAGAGATGCATACTCCTTTTCCTTTTCAATAAGCTTGGCAGCTGGATCGGGTGCCTCGGAGATCTCCTTTTTGAAAATGATCTCACTGGCACCTTTGGCACCCATGACAGCAATTTCTGCAGTGGGCCAGGCAAAGTTGATATCGGCACCAATATGTTTAGAATTCATGACATCATAGGCACCACCATAGGCCTTTCTGGTGATCACCGTGCAACGGGGCACAGTCGCCTCGCTCAATGCATAAAGCAGCTTGGCTCCATTTGTAATAATGCCATTCCATTCCTGGTCTGTACCGGGCAAGAATCCGGGTACATCCACCAGTACAAGCAACGGTATGTTGAAACAATCGCAGAAACGTGTGAAACGGGCTCCCTTCCTTGAACTTTCGATGTCAAGGACACCAGCCAAACTCATTGGTTGGTTGGCCACGATACCGATGCTGCGGCCTGCCAGCCTGGCAAATCCGACTACTAGATTATCTGCGTAATCCTTATGGATCTCCATAAAAGAGTCCCTGTCGCAGATACCATGAACCACTTCACGAATATCATAAGGGATCGTCGTGCTTTCAGGAATGATATGCTCCAGTTCCTCTCTGATCTCATCTCCCAATTCAAATGGGACTTTATTTTGCACATCCTCACAATTTTGTGGGATATAACTCAGCAGCAGCTTGATCTTATTCAGACAATCCACGTCATTTGAGGCGGTGAGGTGCGTCACACCTGACTTGGTCGAATGGGTGGACGCTCCACCCAAAGCTTCCGAACTGACTTCTTCATTGGTAACAGTCTTCACTACGTTGGGACCTGTGACGAACATATAACTCGTTCCCTCGACCATAATGGTAAAATCTGTCATGGCAGGAGAATACACAGCACCACCGGCGCAGGGACCCATCACTGCAGAAATCTGAGGAATAACTCCTGAGGACTGCACATTTCTATAAAAAATATCTGCATATCCGCCGAGAGACCTTACGCCTTCCTGAATCCGTGCACCGCCGGAATCATTGAGTCCAACCATTGGTGCGCCATTTTTCACCGCCATATCCATGACTTTGCAGATCTTCTCAGCATGGGTCTCAGACAAGGATCCACCAAATACGGTAAAGTCCTGTGAAAAAACATATATCAAACGACCATTGACCGTACCATAACCAGTAACGACCCCATCGCCATAGAACTGTTGATCCTCCATACCGAACTCCTTGGTGCGATGCATCACCAATGCACCAATCTCCTCGAAAGTCCCGGGATCCATGAGTAACTCAATTCTTTCCCGCGCGGTTAGCTTGCCTTTGGCATGTTGCGCCTCAATGCGCTTGACACCGCCACCGAGCTTTCCGGCGGCAAGCTTCTCCCTTAAAATATCAGCTTTGGATTTCATTGTAATGACAAGTATCAAATGATCAGGGAAGGATTGTAAATACCTCAACTAAGTTGCGAGTCTGTGCTTCCAGTTTGTGGATTGATGCTCTACCACCTTCAGCAATTGACTGTTCTTTTTCCAGATTTTCAGGGCTATTAGCGCAGCAACCTCCGCATTTGCTTTTTGCTTTTCAAGAATCTTATCCGGCAAATAGTACTTCGGCACGAAGTGGGTATCGAAATTCCCGGAAATAAAAGCTTCATGCTCGAAAACGAACGCCCCAAATGGAAGCGTGGTTTTAACCCCTTCTATCTTGTAGGCTCTAACGGCTTGAACCATCCTCATGATAGCTTCAGTCCGGGTAGCTCCATGAACAACCAGTTTGGCAATCATCGGATCATAATAAATGGGTATGGACATGTTTTGTTCAAAGCCGTCATCGACTCGAATGCCCTCCCCTTCAGGTTTCTCATATCTGGTGAGGGTACCTATGGAGGGAAGAAAGTCATTAAGGGGGTCCTCTGCGTAAACACGAAGTTCGATCGCATGCCCATTCATCGACAGATCTTCCTGTCTAAGGGTAAGCTGCTCCCCCATTGCAATTCTTATCTGAATTTCCACCAGATCAAGTCCCGTGATCATTTCAGTCACAGGATGCTCTACCTGAAGGCGGGTGTTCATTTCTAGGAAGTAAAAGTTGAGTTTGTCATCCATGAGAAATTCCACCGTGCCCATGCTGGAATAGTTGCATGATTTTGCGACCAACACAGCAGCATCTCCCATCCGCTTCCTGAGTTCAGGGGTGATAATGGATGATGGCGACTCCTCCACGACTTTCTGATGGCGACGCTGGACACTGCATTCTCGTTCGAATGCATGGATCACATTACCATGTTTATCTGCGATGATCTGAACCTCGATATGCCTTGGGGAGCTGATATATTTTTCGATAAAGACCGAGCCGTCACCAAAGGATGAAGTCGCTTCACCGATCGCCCTTTCCATCTGTTCCAACATATCATCCGGACTTTGTACGACACGCATACCCTTACCGCCCCCTCCGGCAGATGCCTTGATCAGGATCGGATATCCAATTTCATCTGCGATCTCTTTAGCTAGAACGACATCTTTTATAGCATGATCAATGCCCGGGACCATCGGAATATCATATTTCTTCACACTTTTCTTTGCCGCAAGCTTAGACCCCATGATCCGCATCGCCTCTGGACCGGGACCGATGAAAGTTATGCCGGCATCCTCCACTTGCTGAGCGAAAACGGCATTTTCACTCAGAAAACCATAACCCGGATGGATGGCATCCGCACCGAGATCCTTGCAGACTTTTATGATCTGTTCACCATTCAGATACGACTGGGCAGATGGTGCCGGACCGATACAGACCGCTTGATCGGCGAACCTGACATGCAAAGATTCCCTGTCAACCTCTGAAAAAACCGCCACGGATTGAAGACCCATCTTGCGTATGGTACGCATGATCCTCAATGCAATCTCACCCCGGTTGGCAACCAATATCTTTTTCATATCTGTTGTTCACTTATTGACAATTCACGCGAGTTCTATGAGTACCTGGTTCTTTTCTACGGGTTGCCCTTTTGTCACCAGGATTTTCTTGATAGTGGCAGGTGCATGTATGATGATGCTGTTCTCCATCTTCATCGCTTCAAGGATCAACAAACGCTCTCCGGCAACAACATCCTTCCCCTCATCTACGGATATCTCCACTACCAGACCGGGCATAGGTGCTTTTATTTCCTTCACCTGACTCGCTGTGATAGTATTGAAACCCATTTTATCAAGCATCTGATCCAAAACATCCCAGATCTCGATCAAGTAAAATTCTCCATCAATTTCAATCTTGACCCGCTTGTTTCCAGCATCCGATTCCAACAGACGGGCATTAACAGAACGATGCCCATGGATGATGTTGAAGTTGCTGTGGCCTGTCTGGATCACATCAGCAGAATCGATTTCATCATTCGAAAAATTAAAATTGTGCTCATTGACCTTTACGAGGAAGTTCATACCCTTTTCATTCATGTGAAAGGCTTTGTATGTTCAGGATGTGGAGTGTACAACCCATAGCATTTCAGATTCAGCAGGCAAAAACCTTTGCCTTATACTTGAATATCCTAAGATAGGCAGGTCTTTATCAAAAAAATATGATGAAGCTCATGTGAAATCCCATTAATACTCAATCATCAAAAAGTTGGAGTTAAGTTCATGCATCCATGCTACGGACATACACACCCGGTGTAACACCGATTTGCCTCTTGAAAGCATTGATAAAAGCAGGTCGGCTGGAAAAACCAGCATGTTTCGACAGTGCGTCCAGCGTTTCATCCTTATGCTTTCCCTGTTCCAACAGTGTCATGAAATATTCTAGTCTGTACTTATTCAACCAGTTATTGAAATTCATACCAAGTTTCTGGTTGATCACAGGAGACAGAATGTAGACTGGAATCATTGTATCCATGGACAGGTCATGGATGGTATATCGAGGTTTTAGGTAGGATTTGAATCCGGTCATGTGCCTGTCGATCTGCGAAATTATTCCATCAAAATCGATCGAAGGCTCTTCCACAGATGCTGCCGACTCCATGTCTAGAGGCTCAGATTCTGGTGATAATCCGGGAATCTGTCTTTCAACATCAGTATGCAAACTAAGGGGCATTTGCTGGACAGGAACAAAACCATACAAAACCCTTGGCATGAAAAATATGTAACATGCAGAAAATAAAAGGCTAAAGGATGTGAAGGTCAATAAATAACTGATGTCAAGCCATGCTGTGTTCAAAAAAGCTCCGAATAAACCCGGTAAGATGCTTAAGGATGATATAATTGTATAGGTAACAATGAATTTGAACATTGAACGATTATGTGCAACGCCGGGGGTCGGATCGAACCGCCAATTTCGAAATATCAACCGAACGATCATCAACCAACAAAAAAGAGCATACATAAACCTGAAGACAATGTGAAATCTGGACTTTGTCATCCATCCATCGTTCAGGTTTAAAAACATATTCTTGGAAGACAAAACCTCCTCTATTATAGGGATCTTAAGCTCTGGCGGCATGAGGAACATCGGCATCATGTCAATGACAAAGAAAAGAGCTGGGAAGAAAAACAATATATCAGTTTTTTTCCATTTGACCCCTGGATAAAAGGTATTTCTACTGAAAATGTACAGGAGTGGAGTATTGAGATACCCACCTAAAGCTCCTGTCCTATACAGATAAGGTAGATTAAAGATTTGTCTATTGAAGGTGATCCATAATATCAGCGTAGTATACCAAATGGAAAAAAGCGATAATGCCAGGAAGATATTATTCCTGTTGCTTTTTGCTGAATTGAAAAGTAGGGTTAAAATGACCAATCCCCCCGACACCAATCCTATGCCTATTATGAGTTCCAAATTCACCATTATTATAAGCTCATATGATTGGAGATGTCACAAAATAGTAAATCAAAATCAATAAAGTTAGATAATAAAATATTTAAATACACTGACTGTTAATTACCAGGCTTATATACTCTTTTCGCATTTTTCAAAACCACTTGCTTGTCCAGCGTCATGGGTTTTGACTGCTGATTCAAAAATAGTGGTATTTGGTCATCAAAATGCGGGCTTCCCTCCCGAGCACTTGCTCCGTAAGTGTTGCTGGTCTCGATGATGGGTAATCCTTCTTTGGGAAATCGAATAAAAGCTACATATGCATCGCCACCTGTAACTTTTCGTGTACCATTTCTATGAGGGACACTCCATTCAGGGGCCAAAAGGTCCGGTAGTCCGGGTGCAGGATATTCCTTCGATCCGCGCACAAGCTTTTGGATATCTCCCAAGACAGGGTCAGACTTCCCAAAATGTTTTTTCATATAGTTGTGTATTTCAGCCAAAACAGATACTGATTCAATACTGGTCAGCTTTACACCCTCCCTACCCCTCATTCGGGACGCCACATATTCATAGACCATTAGAAAAACAGCGGCACCCTTGCTATCTACTTCACCCCTTCGATCCCATTGTTGCAGATTACGCAATAACGTGTCGTATAAAGGATAAGTGGATGGATCCAGCATGAACAATGTATCGATATCAATAGGATAATGCAATTTGACAGGTAGCTGCCGACTGAATTTGATCGACTTGAACTGATCGTAGCCGAGCTTACCCTGTTCCGGCATGAGCTCTAAAAATCGTATACTCCTGTTATTGTGGTTGGTCTCCCAGCCATTGGCACGGGGAAATGCATCCACGGATAGATTATCCGCCGTTCCGGTTGCCAGGAAAGAAGAATGATTAGTGTTGAACAAAAAACCGCTTCCTGGATTGATATACTGAGGGAGTTCACGGATTCCATGGAATTTTGTCCAAAGTGTCTTGGAAGTGTTTCCCGGGAGCGTGTTTTTCCAGTCAAATTGAGGCGAATCATCCCGCACCGGCATCAATACATTATTGACGTAGAAAATGGTATCGTAACGATCCGCATAAACAATATTGAACATGGACAATCCCTGTATACTCAGGGCTTTGTAAAATTCAGTGAAGTTTTTTGCCTTGTTCATCCGGTACCATTGCTCGAGTGCCCTGATCTCCATATTAGCACCGAGCCTTATTGAAAAAACCCCTTGCTTGTTGCGCATGGTCGCACCATATTTGCTCCATAATAGTTCGCGCTTTACAGCAATCGGAACCCCTTTCACACGAAGTTTCATATCCCTTCTTTCCAATTCCAACCATTGACCATCGAACATATATTGATTTGCATTGGCCGGATTCATCTGAAGCTGATAAACATCCACTCGGTCGCAAAGGTTTACGGTATGTGCCCATCCAAGGTTTTCATTCACACCATGCAG
>JBIKIB010000177.1:0-7409 GCA_044361845.1 Chitinophagaceae bacterium
TACAAAAGCATAAAACCAACACTGTGACATACGATAACAACGAAAAGAGAATGGATAGCGTCTACAGCAAACGGATCCGTGCCGGTAAACGAAGGACTTATTTCTTTGATGTAAGGACAACAAGGGGCAATGACTATTACCTCACCATCACAGAGAGCCGCAAACGCTTCAACGATGATGGATACGACCGGCACAAGATTTTTCTATACAAAGAGGATTTTAACAAGTTCCTGAAAGCCCTGACGGATGCCGTTGATCATGTGAAGACAGAGTTGATGCCTGACTTCGATTTCGATGCTTTCAACCACGATAACGACGGGGAATATGATGGTTATACAGATGGTGAATCACCCCGGGAGACTCCGCTTGTGATCTTGAAAAACGAAGAGATCCCTGTCGTACAGGATACTACCGAGATGGATGCCGGACCAGCACCGGAACCAAGTTCCGACAACACCGAAGAAGTCGACAAATGGTGACCTGCCTTACCTCATTGACTTGTAAATATTGATCAATCCGTTCGTGGAGCTGTCATGCCCAGTGACAGCTCCACGACTTTCCAGCTCAGGGAGGATCCTGTTTGCCAATTGCTTCCCTAATTCAACACCCCACTGGTCAAAGCTGAAGATATTCCATACCGCACCCTGCACGAAAATTTTGTGCTCATAGGCAGCGATGAGTTTACCCAGTTCGAATGGTGTGATCTTCCGTATCAGGAAAGAGTTGGACGGCTTGTTCCCTTCAAACACCTTGTAAGGGAGTTGCCTCCTCCGGTCCTCCCCCGACAGGTGTGACATGTCCAGCTCCGCTTCCCCCGCCGTTTTGCCTTGCATGAGTGCCTCTGACTGAGCAAAGAAATTTGAAAGCAGTTTCATGTGGTGATCGCCTGTAGGATTGTGGCTGATCGCAGGTGCAATGAAGTCGCAGGGAATGAGTTGTGTCCCCTGGTGAATCAACTGGTAGAAAGCATGTTGCCCGTTCGTTCCGGGCTCACCCCAAATGATTGGTCCGGTTGTATAGGGTACTTTCTCCCCATTCCTGTCCACATATTTTCCGTTGCTTTCCATATTGCCTTGCTGCAGATACGCCGCAAAGCGATGCAAATACTGGTCATATGGTAAGATCGCCTCACTGCAGGCTCCCATGAAGTTGGTATACCAGATGCCGATCATAGCCATGATCACAGGGATATTCTCTTCGAAGGGAGTATGCCGGAAATGCATATCCATCTCGTAGGCACCCTTCAGGAGCTCCTCGAAATGATCGTAACCGATGGCCAGCGCAATGGACAATCCGATTGCACTCCAAAGACTATACCTGCCCCCGACCCAGTCCCAAAATCCGAACATGTTCCCTTTATCTATGCCAAAATCAGTGACGGCCTTCTCATTGGTTGAAAGTGCAGCAAAATGACGGGCAATATGTGTTTCATCCCCGGCATGTGCCAAAAACCAAGCTCTCGCCGTATGTGCATTGGTCATCGTTTCCTGCGTGGTGAAGGTTTTAGATGCCACCAGGAAGAGCGTCTCCTCCGCATTCAGTTTTTTCAGGGTTTCAGTGATATGCGTACCATCCACATTCGAAACGAAGTGCATCTGTATATCATTCTTCCAGTATGGCCGTAAGGCTTCTGTCACCATGAATGGGCCAAGATCGCTTCCGCCAATGCCGATGTTCACAATATGCCTGATCTTCTTGCCGGAGAAACCCGTCCGGGTGCCGTCATGCACCTGTTGGCAGAAAAGTTTCATCCTTGACCGTACTTCCAAAATGTCAGGCATCACATTCTTCCCATCAACGATCACAGGGTTGCCTGAGAAGTCGCGCAATGCCGTATGAAGCACCGCCCGGCCTTCCGTGGCATTGATCGCCTCGCCTGTGAACATCGCCTCTATCGCATCCCCGACCTTGGTTTCCCTGGCCATTCGCAGCAGCAGATCAACTGTTTCATCGGTGATGATATTCTTTGAATAGTCGAAAAACATATCACCCATTTTGATGCTATACCGTCCGAACCTTCCGGGATCCTCGGCAAAAAGATGACGCATCTGTGCTTTTCGCATGTAATGATGACTGTGCCGTAACAATAATTTCCATGCCAGAGTGGACGTAGGATCGATCGTGGGGAACATGTGGGGGTTAGATTTCTTCAATGAGTTTTATGGTATGCGCAACCATTTCCGGCGTGATGTCCAAATGGAGTACCATACGGAACCTGGTGGGAGAAACGCTGAAAAGTAGTACTTTTTTGTCTTGCATTTGCTGAACAAAATCCGATGGTGTCATCGGAGGACGAACTTCTGCAATGATGATGTTCGTGTCGACCGGTAGGATATGGCTGATGAAGGACTTTCTGGACAGTGCCTCCGCGATCATCCGCGCATGCTCATGATCCTGCTCTAAACGGGTTATATGATGCTCCAATGCGTATTTACCCGCAGCCGCAAGCATGCCCGCCTGCCTCATGCCCCCGCCAAATACCTTTCGGATCCGCCTGGACTTCCGGATGAACCCATGGTCACCTAACAGCAAACTGCCGACCGGAGCACCCAGACCCTTGCTTAGGCATATCGAGATCGTATGAAATAACCGGCCATAATCCTCCGCCCGCTGACCCCTGGCAACAAGGGCATTGAATAACCGCGCACCATCCAGGTGCAGCGATAACCCATGAAGGTCACAAACCCCCCTGATCCTGCTGATCTCCTCCAGGTCGTAACAACTGCCCCCACCACGGTTCGACGTATTCTCAAGCCCCACCATCCGCGAAACCGGCTTGTGGATATCGTCAGGGTTGTTGATGGCCTGAACCACCTGCGACGCCGTGATACGCCCGTGGTTGCCCTGCAATAGCCTGACAGAACACCCTGAATTGAACGCAATTCCCCCTCCCTCATACTGATATATGTGTGAATCCTGGTCACAGATCACTTCCTCTCCGGGCTGTGTATGAACTTTTATGGCGATCTGGTTGGTCATGGTGCCGCTCGGACAAAAAATCGCAGCAGGCATGCCGAACATTTCAGCAGCAAACCCCTCAAGCTCATTGATGGCCGGATCTTCCCCAAAAACATCATCCCCAAGTGGGGCTTCCTCCATGACCCTGCGCATTTCACGTGTCGGTCTGGTAACCGTATCTGACCTGTAATCAATGATCATGCAACGAAATTAATGCGAATTGTAAAATGTTTTAGCTCAAAACTCCTTAATTTTGTGGATATTAGAACAACTTGTAACACCCTGTGTTAAGTTTTTTTCCACCCACTCTATGAAAAACATAATATCGTATATATATTTGTTTTACCATCGTGGTTTTACGATAGCAGAAGATCTTTCGATTTCTTAAGACCGGCTCCTCTGAACACAAAAACAAAACGGTAAAACGATCAAGTCACCAGCCATTAGCAATTTAATTTAGGTATGAGGCAACTTAAGATAGCAACACAAATCACGAATCGTGACTCACAGGCGGTCGAGAAGTATCTTCAGGAAATTTCTAAAATTTCCATGATCACGCCGGAAGAGGAAACAACCCTCGCCCAGCGTATCAAGATGCACGACCAGAGGGCTTTGGATAAACTGGTACAGGCAAACCTTCGCTTCGTGGTTTCAGTGGCTAAACAGTACCAACACCAGGGATTGTCTCTCAGTGACCTGATCAATGAAGGCAATCTGGGATTGATAAAGGCCGCACAGCGTTTCGATGAAACCAAAGGCTTTAAATTCATCTCCTATGCAGTATGGTGGATACGCCAGTCCATACTACAGGCTCTTGCAGAACAAGGCAGGCTGGTAAGGCTTCCCCAAAACAAAATAGGTACCTACAACAAAGCCAATAAAGCATATATGGCTTTCGAGCAGGAACACGAACGCGAACCATCCACAGAAGAACTTGCAGAGCTTCTGGATATGAGCGAGACTGAAATAAACAATATCTTCCAAAGCAATACCCGACACACATCCCTCGATGCTCCCGTACATGAAGCGGAAGATGTGGCCATGGGTGACCTGCTCCAGGGGGGTGATGATACCGACGATGATGTGATCAAAGACTCCCTAAGGGCAGAAATCCGCCGGGTACTCAAATCCCTCAGTCCAAGAGAAGCTGAAATCGTAAATGCCTATTTCGGACTGGATGGTGAAAATGGTGTTACCATCGAACAGATCGGACAAAAATACGACCTCACAAAAGAACGCATTCGCCAGATAAAGGAAAGAGCCATCAAACGCCTGCAAAAGGCCCGCTACAGCAACGCGCTGAAGGCTTATCTGGGATAGATCATATTGCTCATGAAAAAACCCCCGCCAAAACGGGGGTTTTTTGTTGCCTGAACAGAATGGATCTACGTTTGTTATTACTCAGTGTGATAAATCACAAACCAACTATGGTGAAACATCTGGGCGCTTTTTTTTTATTGATATCGCTCCTTTCCTGCGAAAAAGACATAGAGATCGAACTCGATGACAGCACCGAGTCGCTCGTGGTGGATGCATCCATTGAAAATGGAAAACCACCGGTGGTCGTCCTCTCAAAAAGCTTTAGCTATTTTGCCAAAATAGACGCAGCGATCCTTTCAGGATCCTTTGTGCGAAATGCGGCCGTATACGTTAGCGACGGCATCAAAAGAGCAAAACTGAAGGAAGATTCCATCACAAACCAAGGGACCAGCATCTATTTTTATACCAATGATCCGGCAACACCACAGTCCTGGATCATAGGAAAGACCAATACCAGATACACTTTGGAGATCATGGCCGAGGGACGCGATTATCAGGCTACTACCACCATCCCTGCATTCAACCGACAGATAGACTCTCTCTGGTGGGAAACCCCCAAAGGCCCGCTGCAACCGGAAGATTCCAACCGCGTACTGCTCATGCTCCGGGGTACGGATAAGCCAGGCCTCGGTAGTTATGTCCGATACTTTACAAAAGTCAACAACGAGCCATTCCTGCCCGGCTTCAACTCCGTATTCGATGATCAGGTCATAGATGGTACCACATATACCGTGACGGTCGATAGGGGGCTGGATAAGAATGCAGACTTCAAACCTGAAAACCTATATTTCAATCGGGGCGATACGGTCATCTTCAAACTCGCCGATATAGACAAAAAAACCTATGACTTCTGGCGGACACTGGAATTCAGCTTTCAAAGCGTGGGAAATCCGTTCTCCAGCCCGGTCAAAGTACTGGGAAACGTTTCTGGAGGTGCCCTCGGATGCTTTGCCGGTTATGCAGCACAGTTCCGGCAGATCATCATCCCTAAAAGATGAACCGGCTAAGCTTTATGTGACCAATATGACAATGGAATCTAAATGCATGGTCGTATTTTTACACGTTTACTAAATTAAAAGATCAACATGGACAACACAGGATTGGAAAAAGTTGAATGTCTTATCATAGGCTCAGGACCAGCAGGTTACACGGCTGCCATATATGCGTCCCGCGCCAATATGAAACCACTGTTATATCAGGGCATTCAGCCAGGTGGACAGCTCACGATCACCACCGAAGTGGAGAACTATCCCGGTTACCCTGACGGGGTTCAAGGGCCTGATATGATGACGCATTTCGAGAAGCAGGCAGCACGCATGGGGGCAGATATCCGTTTCGGACTGGCAACAAAGGTTGATTTCTCTGTACAACCATACAGAGTGGTCATAGATGAAGAAAAGGAGATCCTGGCCGATTCTGTGATCATCGCAACGGGCGCATCCGCAAAATGGCTGGGACTGGAAAGCGAACAAAGACTGAATGGTCATGGTGTGAGCGCATGTGCCGTTTGCGATGGGTTCTTCTTCCGGGGAAAAGATGTGGCGATCGTAGGAGCAGGGGATACAGCAGCTGAAGAAGCACTCTACCTCAGCAAACTTTGTACAACCGTTCATATGATCGTGCGCCGCGAACAAATGAGGGCGTCCAAGGTCATGCAGGACCGCGTTCTGAAAACCCCCAATATCATCATGCACTGGAATAGTGATACGGATGAAGTGATCGGTGATAAAAAAGTTGAAGCAGTTCGCATCAAAAATAATAAAACCCTTGAAACCACTGAGATCCAGATCAGTGGCTTCTTTGTGGCCATTGGCCACCAACCGAATTCAGATATCTTCAAAGGTTGGCTGGAAATGGACGAGGCCGGTTATATAAAAACCATCCCGGGTACCACCAAAACAAATATAGAAGGGGTCTTCGCATCGGGTGATGTGCAGGACAAGATCTATCGGCAGGCAGTTACAGCCGCAGGCAGTGGATGCATGGCTGCATTGGACGCAGAACGGTATCTGGGCGCAAAAGGATTACACTGACCCATCATCCTAAAAAATAAAAGCGTAAAGCCGGTCTCAGATACTGAAACCGGCTTTCGCTTTTAAACTTTCTGAAGGTCAGTAATTGGTGAAATTCACCAACGCCCTGGTGTTAATACCGGTCGTCAGTTGATAGACACCTCTGAATACCACGGTATAACTTCTTTTCTCCCTGGGAAGGACTGAGTTCAACTGTGTTAAATTTATCAGTGTGCCGGTGGCTCTCACGAATAGCGTGTCAGATATGTCCGTGGCATAAGGGATGAAATCCGTCACCGCTGCAGTCGCCACATTGGTGAAAATATTCGCCTGACGCTTGGCTGAATAAATATCCACATTCGGAGCTGCAACCCTTGAGTAGATCAAATTTGCAAATCGAAGTCGCGCCGTTGTGTCCGTCGGTACCTGTATATTATCCTTTACGACAAGATGCTTCGTGTTGGTGAGCGTATCGTACGTGAAGATCGTGTAATGGCTTCCGGCATCGAAAGTCGATGTGAACGTCAACGCATTCTGTGTAGTAGCGAGGAGCGTATCCTTGATATCCACTGTCCTGCTGCCCGCATTGATCGCAGAGTAATAGGATACCGATGGGAAGAGCCCACCGTAAACAAGTGCAGCACCCGTTACAGGGATTTTATCCACGTAGACATAATTCCGGGCTGCATTCAATGTGGCACTGTATACTTTGACAAGTGCCTTACCACTGAGGTCAGTCTCCACCGGAAGAGAAAGCTTCATTTCCTTTTCACAGGCGAAAAGCACCGCCGAAAGCAGACCGACTGCTATGATGGCATGTATGTTTCTGCTGAGTTTCATGTGTCTTGCTTTAAAATGATGTTATTTTTGTGAAAACCACTGCTCTTTGGTGTGGTAGTCCAATTCAAGCGCCCCGATTCGCTCTAATTCCGACACATTATACAGATATTCAGAATTATATCTCGGCCTTGCCCGATATACCAGTTTGCCTTTGTTGTTGATGAACAGATCGATACCCGTTGGTGCCACGAAATCCGTATAAACCTGATTGGTAGTGCCAGGCTCTACATCAGTATAATGAAATCTTCTCAGATCCGTCCAGGTCTCTTGCATGCCCCA
>JBIKIB010000013.1:0-23682 GCA_044361845.1 Chitinophagaceae bacterium
GTCAATATTGGAATAATTTATTAATAAAAAATCCTCCGGAATGCCGGAGGATTTTTTATTAATAGTATTACAAACACAGGAATACCGGTATTTGCAGCTAAAATCTTGAAACCTATGACAGGTTTACAATATATCAGTAACGTCTCCGGTCACCGTAATTATTATCCCTGCGATTGAACCCGCCACCACCCGGAGCTGGTCTTGAGCCGCCACCGCTGCTGCGATCTTCAGCTTGTTTCACGACAAGTGGTTTCTTGCCCAGTGAAATGTCATTTAGGTGTTCAATGGCTTCCAGTCCGTCGGAATCCAGTTCCATATCTACAAAGCCGAACCCTTTGCTCTTACCGGTTTCGCGGTCCATGACGACCTTGGCAGATTTGACAGGACCGAATTTCTCGAAAATCTCATTCAACTCGGCATCATCCAAGTCGTAAGGCAATCCAGCAACAAAGAGGGTCATTTGTGAACTTTTGGTAAAAGTAAGAAACTTATTGCTTACTATAAACGGAAACGGTTCATGAATAAGAATGATAAAATCATGACAGTTCCGGGACAATTTGGTTTTCTCAGCCATTGGCAAAGCACAATGTTATTTCAGGTTCAGGACTTTCATCCATAGGCGGTCTTAAGTACCTTTGCTACCAGGGATCCGGCTGCCGGATCAAAAAATAAAGCGTATGAAAGAAGTCTGGATCATGTCTGCCGTGCGTACACCTATGGGATCATTCGGAGGCAGCCTGAAAGATATGTCGGCCACCATGCTCGGGGCGACTGCTGTCAGGCATGCCGTCTCAAGGGCAGGAGTCAACCCTGAAGCGGTGCAGGAATTGTTGATGGGTTGTGTACTACAAGCCAATCTGGGTCAGGCACCAGCCCGACAGGTGAGCAAGTTTGCGGGGCTCTCTGATTCTGTCAACTGCACTACCGTCAACAAGGTATGTGCCAGCGGGTTGAAATCCATTTCCATGGGGGTACAAAGTATTTTGCTGGGAGATGCGGATGTCGTAGTGGCAGGTGGGATGGAAAATATGAGCCGTGTTCCGTTTTACTCCGAGCAAATGAGGTGGGGCAATAAATATGGGAATGTTATGATGATCGATGGCTTGTTTAAAGACGGGCTGATCGATGTGTATGATGGAAAAGCCATGGGGCATGCTGCGGAACTTTGTGCACGGGAATGCGGCATCAGCAGGGAAGTTCAGGATGCATTCGCGATTGAAAGCTACCGGCGCAGCCAGCAGGCATGGCAAAATGGGTGGTTCGAAAATGAGGTAGTGCCTGTTGTGGTACCTCAGCGCAAGGGTGATCCCATCGTTTTCGCAAAAGATGAAGAGCCATGGAATGTGAAATTTGACATGATCCCGAAACTTTCCCCTGCTTTTGAAAAGACCGGCACCGTCACTGCCGCAAATGCCAGTACCATGAATGACGGAGCTGCAGCCGTGGTTCTAATGAGTCGGGAAAAAGCTTTGTTGCTGGGACTCAAACCCATCGGCAGAATTTTGTCTTACGCAGATGCGGAACAGGCACCGGAATGGTTCACAACCACCCCGTCAATAGCCGTTCCTCGCGCAGTGGCAAAGGCTGGGTTGCAAATGGAAGATATTTCCTATTGGGAATTGAATGAGGCATTCGCCGTGGTGGGTATAGAAAATACCCGTCGTCTGCAACTGGATCCTGCGCATGTGAACGTTCACGGCGGAGCCGTATCATTGGGTCACCCCCTGGGTTGCAGCGGTGCCAGGATCATTGTCACCCTGCTTCATGTGCTTAAAACCAACCATGCGAGATATGGTGCCGCGGGCATCTGCAATGGTGGAGGAGGCGCCAGTGCCATGGTCATTGAATCGCTTTGATGTCCGCATTGTTTAAAGCAGTTGAATTGACCATTCACCATACGGTTGGCAAACAACATTTGCTGAAATGGCGTTCTTCTGATATTTTTGTGCCTCTAAACAAGAATTAACATGGCAATTCGACAGATTGCATTCCGCGAAGCACTCAGAGAAGCCATGCAGGAAGAGATGCGCAGGGATGAGCGTGTGTTCCTCATGGGTGAAGAGGTCGCCGAATACAACGGTGCATATAAGGTCAGTCAGGGAATGCTGGATGAATTCGGTCCGAAAAGGGTCATCGATACGCCTATCGCGGAACTGGGATTCACGGCAGTTGCAGTCGGTGCGGCTCAGAATGGACTCCGGCCAATCGTGGAGTACATGACATGGAACTTTGGCGTTCTTCCGCTAGATCAGATCCTCAATACGGCATCCAAAATGCTGGCAATGAGCGGTGGACAGGTAGGTTGTCCGATTGTTTTTCGTGGTCCCAATGGCTCCGCTGGTCAGCTTGGTGCTCAACACTCGACGGCTTTCGAAAGCATGTATGCCAATATCCCAGGGCTTAAAGTGGTTTCTGTATCGAATCCTTACGACGCTAAAGGGCTGCTCAAAAGCGCGATACGGGATGATGATCCGGTGATGTTCATGGAGAGCGAAGTCATGTATGGTGAAAAAGGAGAGGTCCCGGAAGAAGAGTACCTGATCCCGATCGGCAAGGCCGATGTTAAAAGATCTGGCAGTGATGTGACCATCGTATCCTTCAACAAGATGATGAAAGTGGCTCTTGGTGCTGCCGCTGAATTGGAAAAAGAAGGTGTGAGTGCAGAAGTAATCGACCTCCGCACCATACGTCCGCTTGATTGGATGACCATTCTTGAAAGCGTTAAAAAAACAAACAGGCTTGTCATCGTAGAAGAACAATGGCCATTCGCTTCCGTGTCTTCAGAAATCACCTACCGCATTCAAAAGGAAGGCTTCGATTTCCTGGATGCGCCGATCCGCAGGATCACTTCTGTAGATGCGCCGATGCATTATGCTCCGAACCTTGTCGCCGCATATCTTCCGGATGTTCCCAGAACCGTGAAGCTTGTGAAGGAAGTCATGTATATGAAGAAATGATCTACTCCCTAATGATATCAGAAGGCAGCTTCGGCTGCCTTTTTTATTCATGGAATACATGAAAAGAATGCTACTTACAGCCATACTGATGATCTTGTCGATCATCGGTATCGGACAGACAAAAACAGGGTCCAAAGACAGTGTTGTTCCGCTGGGGACCATCGTTATAAAGGGCTTTGAAACCGGCAGTGAACGCCGTTCGGTCCCGGCATCAGTCTCCGTTTTTGGGATGAAGGAACTCCAACGGTCGGATGGTCAATCTTTTGTATCCGTCCTGAACACTGCACCGGGAGTAAGGATGGAAGAACGTTCCCCCGGGAGTTACAGACTCTCTGTGCGGGGGAGTCTCTTGCGTTCGCCATTCGGTATCCGAAACGTGAAAGTCTACCTCGATGATTTCATCCTGACCGATGCGGGTGGCAATAGTTACCTCAACTTGTTGGATGTTCAGGCTGTCAGTGGTGTCGAGATCATCAGAGGACCTGCGGGGAGTGTCTATGGTACCGGTACCGGAGGGGTAATGAACCTCTCGACCAAAATTTCAGTCCCGGTCAGCGATTCCAGCAAAAAGCGTGATGGACTCACCCTACAGCTGGGAGGCGGATCTTATGGACAGTTTTCTGAACACATGCAATGGCTGGGCGGCGGCCCCCGGTCGACCTTTTCCATCAGCCAGGGGCATTACCAGTCAGACGGATACAGGAACAATAGCCGAATGAGCAGGAATCTGTTACAGGTCGACTGGTCTTCCCGATATGGGAAAGGGAATACCTTTCGGGCGTTCATGTTGCTCAGCGGCTTGTCCTATAGAACCCCGGGAGGGCTTACATTTGCCCAACAACAGATCAACCCACGACAGGCTAGGCCTGCTACGGCTACCCTGCCATCCGCAGAAACCCAGCAGGCCGGAGTGCGAAACACCACCGGACTTTTTGGCATCTCCGACACCCGGCAGCTCCATACGAAATGGCAGATCAGAACAGCGATCACCGGTGTAGTGACGGACTTCGAGAATCCTTTCATCAGTAATTACGAGCAAAGGGCGGAAGTGAATATGGGGATTCGATCCATTTTGACTTATCAGGACCGCTGGGGCAGCAGCGACCTACGATGGGTCAGCGGTTTTGAATGGCAGCGTGGTTTTTACCGCATCGACAGTTCTGGAAATGCAAGTGGGCGGCCTTCCGGGGCTGCTGTGCGGGACAAGATAAACGCATTGCAGTCATTTGCCTTTACTCAGGCGGAGCTTCGTTTTGGCAGTGTACTGCTGTTACAGGCGGGAATAAGCCTGAACCGGTTCGAGTACAACCTTGAACGTACCAAAGGTATTCCCCAATATCCTGACACTGATCTTTCATTCGACTTACAGGCGGCTCCAAGGATCGCGATCAACTATCAGCCTTTGCGTTCCGTATCCGTACATTCATCTATCACTCGTGGTTTCTCCCCGCCATCGATCGCAGAAGTCAGACCATCGGCAGGTGGTTTTGCCACAGGCTTGCAGGCGGAAAGGGGATGGAGTTATGAGGTCGGTGTCAGAGGATCTGCCATACGCAATCGGGTGCAGTTCGACCTTACGGTTTTTCGCTTTGATCTGCAGGAAGCGATCGTCAGGCGTACCGATGCGTCCGGTGCCGAATTCTTTATCAACGCCGGAGACACCCGCCAACAAGGCATCGAACTATTCGCAGAGGGCTATCCTGTCAATCGTTCCGACGGGGCCTGGTTGCGCAGGCTACGTTTATGGAGCAGCATCACTGCTTCGGATTTCAGGTTCGGGGATTATATCTCGAACAATACATCCCTCAAAGGAAAACGACTGACCGGTGTGCCACAGCGGGTGTATGTCGCGGGTATGGACATCCATCTGAAAAAAGGTTTCTATCTGAATACCACGTACAATCATACGGGGCGGCTGCCACTCACGGATGCCAACGATATTTATGCGGATGCATATGACCTTTGGCAGATGCGGGCAGGATGGAAGGGGGGGATCCGAGGCTTGAAAGTTGAGCTATATGCAGGTGGAGATAATCTCGCGAATATTTCATATTCACTTGGCAATGACTTGAATGCATTCGGCAGGCGTTTTTATAATCCTGCACCTGCAAGAAACTTTTTTGGTGGGTTGATTTTTTCACTCTGAGATCACCATGATCTCCTATCCTGAAATTGGAAGACCCATTCCGGTGTCGTAAGATCTCCACCTTCCTTCAGCGAATACCATGGGTTCATCATGGCATCCATTGGATTCCTGAGGATATGAATATCCTGGGCTGGCATATAACTCTGGCTGAGCAGGAAAATATATCTGCCATGGGTATCCCGTGCGACATCCATCACCATGACGGCATGACCTGGTGACCCTCCTTTTATGAATACATCCCCGGCATGGATCACCGCAGGATCCTTCACTTTTTTTAGTTGTTTTTCGAGTGAAAGGGTGCCACACCATGAAAAGACTCCTTCCAGATAACGATCGAAGGATGACCTGTCAGTCTGGAGGCTGGGCCTATATGCCTTTCCATCATTGTCATAGAAAACGATCTCGTGCTTCTTCCCGGATGAAAGCTGGTACTCGGCCCTTAATCGCATCACGGCATCTGCACATTGCTGTAGGTTTTTTTGGCCGACCGACATGTCTATCACGGCAAATTGAGCCGACTGGTTTCGTTTCGCTTCACCGTTAAACAGATAAACGGTATTGTCTTTACGAAGGTCCAGTTTTCGAAGCCAGGCACCGAAAGTACCATTGGCCACGGGTATACGGGTATGACCATGAGGGACCGGGATCATTCCGATCTTTTCATACCGTATTTGACTTTCAGGTGTATATTCATTTTGAAACGGGTAGCGGACCATGAAAAATTGCAGCAGATCAGCTAGCAACAACAGGTACTTCATAATTGCTTATTTTTATCTTCTGACAAACAAGCTAAAGGATATCCATTAAAAATATTGTTAATCATTTCACATGCCGAATATCCTGATCATAGACGATGAGAGATCGATACGCAAGACGCTGACGGAGATACTCACTTACGAGGGGTACAAGGTGGATGAGGCTGGTGACGGGGAAGAAGGACTGAAGAAGTTCAGGGACAAAGGCTTTGATGCCGTGCTTTGCGACATCAAGATGCCGAAGGTTGACGGGCTGGAATTCCTGGAGAAAGCAGCAGAGATCAATCCGGATGTGCCGGTGATCATGATCTCTGGCCATGGCACGATCGAAACCGCCGTGGAAGCGGTAAAGAAAGGTGCCTACGATTATATTGCCAAGCCACCTGACCTCAATCGGTTACTCATCACCCTTCGAAATGCCATTGAGCGTACGAGTCTGGTAGCGGATGTCAAAGTCTTGCGTCGCAAAGCCATGCGTACGGAGGAGATGATCGGTGGATCACAGGGGATCATCAAGATCAAAGAAACCATTGATAAGGTAGCACCTACTGATGCGCGTGTGCTCATCACCGGCGAAAATGGATCCGGCAAAGAACTCGTTGCCCGCTGGCTTCATGAGAAAAGTATGCGCGCAAAAGCCCCGTTGGTGGAAGTCAACTGTGCCGCCATTCCGGGTGAACTCATTGAAAGTGAGCTGTTCGGTCATGAGAAGGGGTCATTCACTTCCGCCGTCAAACAGCGGATCGGGAAGTTCGAACAGGCGCATGGGGGCACATTATTCCTTGATGAGATCGGAGATATGAGTCTGAATGCACAGGCAAAAGTGCTCAGGGCACTTCAGGAAGGAAAAATCACAAGGGTGGGAGGGGATAAGGATATCAGTGTGGATGTCCGTGTCATTTGTGCCACGAACAAGGACCTGTTGAAAGAAGTCGAGGACAAGCAGTTCAGGCTGGACCTTTACCACCGGTTGAGTGTCATCATCATCCATGTACCGTCACTCAATGATCGCAAGGAAGATATTCCATTGTTGACGGACAAGTTTCTTGATGACATCTGCAGGGATTATGGCATACCCAGGAAGCCGATCGAACCTTTGGCGTTGAAAGATCTTCAGGAACACAACTGGACAGGGAATATCCGTGAGCTCCGTAACGTGGTGGAGCGCCTTGTGATCCTGTCCGGAAAGAGTATCACGCACGGAGATGTTAAAACTCACGTGTTACCATCAGCTTAGTATGCCCACAGGCGAATTTTTATAGTATTTTTGACACTTACGATTAAATCATATCTACAACATGAGCTGGGGATTGATCATTTTCATAGTTGCCACGATCGGCTATCACATAGGATTGTACGGGATGTTCAGGAAAGCGGGTATCACTCCATGGAAGGCATTGATCCCATTTTACAATACCTGGCTGATGGTGGATAAGATGAAGGTGAAATCATATTGGTTTTATCTGCAATTCATCCCCATTGTCGGTCAATTCATCACGATCTGGCTTTGTATTTTATTTGTGGAACATTTCAGCCGGTTTTCCCTTCTTCATCACGCGGCGGCCGTTTTTTTTCCTTTTGTTTATTTTCCATACCTCGGGTTCTCAAGAAATGAGCGGTATGGCGGGTCGGATGCGGTTGCCAGATACAGCAAGTCTGCCACACGCGAATGGGTCGACGCAGGCGTGTTCGCGATCGTCGCTGCCACGATCATACGTACATTCATTTTTGAGGCCTATACGATACCGACCGGCTCAATGGAAAAAACACTCCTGGTGAATGATTTTCTATTTGTGAGCAAGACAAGTTATGGTCCGCGTATGCCGAACACCCCGCTCTCCTTCCCTTTCGTGCACCATACCTTGCCGGTGACGAATTCGAAGTCATATCTTGAATGGATCAAACTTCCATATAACCGATATTTCGCAAAGCCTGTCAAAAGAAATGATGTCGTTGTTTTTAACTATCCGGTGGGAGATACTGTGATCGGTGAATACCAGTCAGAGATAAACTATTACGATTATCTCCGCATGACAGAGGCAAGGGGCGGATCGCGCGAGATGCTTTTGGCAGAACGTGACGATATCCTCGAAAGACCGGTTGATAAACGGGAGAATTTCATCAAGCGATGTGTAGCCGTGGCAGGTGATACGTTGCAAGTGGTCAATGGGATTGTCCATATCAATGGGCAACGAACAGAATCTCCTGAAATGTCACTGGCTCCTTATTATGTGACCACGGACGGCACAACTGCTTTCCCGGAAGAGTTCCTGAAAGTCGATATGAACATCGACCCGGATGATCAGGAACAAAGGGATTTCATGCAGATCACCGACATACCCAACACATATCGTTTGAATTTATCCGAAGCTCAGGCAATGAAAGTCCAGTCATTCCCGTTCGTGAAACCGGGCTCTGTGGTGCGGGAACTCAATACGGCCGGTTTCGGAAACACTTTCCCGTACGACACCCTCAATTACAAATGGTCAGAGGATAATTTCGGTCCATTATGGGTTCCGAAAAAAGGTGCGACCCTCCAGTTAACACCACAGAATATTGCAGCCTACCGCCGAGTTATACAAGTATACGAAGGGAATGATTTTGAAGAGAAGGAAGGGCGTTTTGTCATCAATGGGAAAGAAACGAATGCGTACACTTTCAAAATGGATTATTTCTGGATGATGGGGGATAATCGACATAATTCTCAGGACTCAAGGTTCTGGGGGTTTGTTCCGGAAGACCATATCGTTGGCAAGGCCTCTCTTATATGGCTGAGCTGGCAGAATGGTCCAAGGTGGAAGAGACTTTTCCGCATCATCGAATAGCAAACATCAACCCGGAACTTCCCGAAAAGGTGGTTTCACGGCCATGCCATCAGCCAATCCAATATTTATGACGATACAGGATATAAGGATCAGTTTTGAGACTTACCACTCCATCGAAGAACTGGCATCGCAGGATGCCGAATTGCTCCAACGGGCCCAAAAAGCCACTTCAGATGCCTATGCTCCATATTCACGGTTCAGGGTAGGGGCAGCAGGCCGTTTGTCGGATGGAGCGGTTGTGACAGGATCCAATCAGGAGAATGCATCCTTTCCTGCAGGACTTTGCGCAGAACGGGTGCTACTTTCCGCATCCGCCTCTTTCCATCCCGAACTGAATATAGAAACCATGGCGATAAGTTATGAGGGTGACGGGATCGATAGTGGACATCCTCTTGCGCCATGTGGTGTCTGTCGCCAGGCGCTTGTTGAACATGAAGAACGTTATGGTAAACCCATCAGATTGATCCTCGCGGGCATGCACGGAGCCATCCAGATTTTTTCCTCCGCATCGAGTTTGTTGCCTATGCGTTTTTCAGGAAAGGAACTGCCGCAATGAAATCTACCCAAACACTTTTCTTCATTGCACAATGACCTCACCCGCCAGCAACTGAAGGGTCGTAGCCGCAACTTTCGCACGGTATGCTGCGTTGATATAACGGTCTTGTGCTTCTATCAGGCTTAGCTGTGCCTGACGAAGTTCGATAGAGTTGCTCTGAAGTTTCCTGAAACGTTCTGTGGAAATGTAATTATTCTCTTTCGCAAGCTTTACATTTTCTTTTTCCACTTCCGAAATGGAAAGTGCGTTCTTGTATTCATCAAATGCCACCTGAAGGTCTCGTCGGATCTCTGTCTTCAGCAGATCGTACTGAAGTTGCTGCTGCTTTTGTTGCAATTCGTTCACCTTCAACTGCGTCCGGGTGATATTGTTATTGAAAATCGGTACTGCAAGATTCACCCCGATATTCGGTCCATAAGTCTGATTGGTGAGGAAGAATCCCCCGGTGGCCTTGTTCCTGTTGAAGCTGGTATTGCTATTGATGCTGAGGACGGGTAGTCTTTGGGCATTTATGATCCTGCGGTCCTGAAGCAAAAGAGCCCTGTCTCTTTGGGCCAGTAGTAACTGAAAGTTCTGTGATTCAGTTCTTTTTTTGTAATCTTCCATGTCCACCAGCTGCTGTCCGAATGCAGTATCCAGCACTGCCAGTGGGGCGTCTGGTTCCCTTTTCAGTAAATTGTTGAGTATTGATCTGTTGACACGGATCTGTTGCTGTATATTCGTCAGGTTGACCAGTTGGGTGTTCAGGTCGATGGAAGCCTGCAGGAGGTCGGTTTTTGCGGCACTTCCCACATTGAAGCGTGTTTCCGCTATCTTCTCCCGTTCTTTTGATAGGTCAATGATGGCTGTTGTTGCCCTTACCTGCAGATTCAGCCTCACAAGGTTATAGTAGGCGATCAACACATCATAGGTCAGTCGGGTGATCTCCTGTTTCAGTTGCAGGTCGCTTATCCGCTCAAGCTCCTCAAATCGTTCTTTGGTGGCTCTGACACGCATTCCGTTGTAGATCCTCCAATTGGCGGAGATATTTGCATTGAGGATATTGTTCGTGACACCATTGCGAATGATCTCGCTTCCGTTGGAAAGTTTTTGGTTGAGGTTTGTCAATGCCTCAGTATTTCCGATTCCTGCAGTCACGGTAGGCCATTTCCCGGCATTCCCCCAGTTGTTATTGATCCGTGCGATGTCCTGATCGCTTTGGGCGATCTGGATCCTCAGGTTATGCTGAAGGGCGATATCGACTGCATCCCGGGCGGTCATCAGACTATCCTGGGCTTGGGACGAGCATAGTGCTGACAGCATATAAAAGACCGGTATCAACTTAATCCTCATGGTTCTGCTGTTTTTTGTTCGAGATGTAGCTGTACAATGCCGGTACCACGAACAGTGTCAGGACCAATGCAAAGAGTAATCCGCCCACTATGACAATTCCTAAGGGAATACGGCTCTTGCCTGCGGAACCGATCGCCAGGGCGATGGGAAGCGCTCCCAGCGTGGTTGCCAGGGTTGTCATGAGGATGGGGCGCAAACGTGCTACGGCAGCATCTGTTGCTGCGGAGAATTTATCCTGTCCCGCTTCACGTTTCTGATTGGCGAATTCCACGATCAGGATCCCGTTCTTTGTGACAAGTCCGATCAGCATGATGATGCCGATCTGTGAGAATATGTTCAATGTTTGGCCGAAAGCGGAAAGGCTCAGCAATGCACCTGCAAGTGCAAGGGGTACCGTGATCATGATGATCAGAGGATCAAGGAAGCTTTCAAACTGAGCGGCCAGTACGAGATAAATGAGCACAAGTGCCAGGACGAAAGCGAACATCGTATTGGAGGAGCTTTCCGCGAAATCGCGAGATGAACCCACCAGGGATGTCGTGAAAGAGTCATCCAGGACTTTGGTCTTTATGCGTTGCATCTCATTGATGCCTTCACCGAGCGTTCTGCCCTGTGCCAATCCGGCAGAAATGGTTGCACTCTTAAGTCGGTTGAAGTGATAGATCGTCGGCGGGTTGGACGCCTCTGCAATATTGACCACGTTGTCAAGCTGTATGAGTTCTCCGCTCCGACTCCGCAGGTATAAGGATTTAAGGTCGAGTGGAGCGTCGCGGTCCATTCTGTCGACTTGTCCGATCACTTCGTATTGCTTTCCGTTTCGGATGAAGTACCCGAATCTCCTTCCACTGAGTGCCAGTTGCAGGGAATTGGTGATGTCGAGGATCGAAATGCCCAGTTCACTCGCTTTTAATCTGTCGATGGTGATCTGGAGCTCAGGCTTGTTGAATTTCAGGTTGACGTCGTTACCTTGAAAAACCGGACTTTTAGCCACTTCTTCTATAAAAGCAGGAACTTTTTCCTTGAGCTTGTCGAAGTTCAGGTGCTGCAATGCGATTTGAACCGGCAATCCGCCTTTTGAGCCAAGGCCTACTGAGATGGTCTGTTCCTGAACGGTCAGCACCCTTACGTTCGTGTACTCACGGAACATTCGGTTCATCTGCTGGGCGATATCGTTTTGCGAGCGGACCCTTTCGGATGCATCCACGAGCCCCATGCTTACGATGGCTGCATTTGCCCCGCCGGAACCGCTGTAGCCAGGGGCGAAGGATAGCACTACGTATCTTTCCGGCACAGAATCCATGATCTTTTGTACCACATCGTAGGTGACTTTATCCATGTAGTCAAAATCTGTTCCTTCCGGTGCCAGGATGCTTGCACGCAGCCTATTTCTGTCTTCCATTGGCGCCAGTTCAGAGGGAAGGCTCTTACCAACAAAATAGATGAGTCCTGCGCAGATCGTGAGGATGATGATCGCTACCCAGCGCTTGCCCATGAAGCCCTGTAAAAGGTTACGGTAGCCTCTCTCCATTCCTGCGAAGAAAGGTTCTGTTTTCAGGTAGAACCAGGAATGACGGTGTGGGCCTTTTCGGGTCAGGTAGATGTTGAGGACGGGAGTAAGGGTGAGGGATACGAATGCGGAGATGAGGACAGCTCCTGCGACCACGATACCGAATTCCCGGAACAACCTACCCACGAAACCTTCCAGGAAGATGATCGGCAGGAACACGATTGAAAGTGTCAGTGAAGTGGCGATGACTGCGAAATAGATCTCTTTAGACCCCTCTCTTGCCGCCTGGTATTTATTCATGCCGGCTTCCATCTTTTTAAAGATGTTTTCCGTGACCACAATGCCGTCGTCCACGACCAGCCCTGTCGCCAGTACGAGTGAGAGGAGGGTCAGTACATTGATGGAAAAATCCGCAAGGTACATGATGAAGAAAGCACCGATGAGTGATACGGGGATATCTATCAACGGGCGAAAAGCGATGGTCCATTCCCTGAAAAAGAAGTAGATGATCAGCACCACAAGCCCGATCGCAATGAACAGTGTTTCTTTGACTTCTTTGATCGCTTTCCGTACGAATTGTGAACGGTCGAATCCCACTTCGATGATGATGTCTTCCGGTAGATCCTTTTTGATCTGTGTCAGCCTTATATAGATTTCGTCGGCGATGGCCACATGGTTGGATCCCGGCTGAGCGACAATACCCATGTTCACCGATCGGATATTGTTCTTACGGGTTGCTGACTCTTCGTTTTCCGGGCCGAGGACGGCATAACCTACATCTTTCAGACGGATTATTCTTCCGCCTTCCTGCACTATGATGAGGTTGTTGAAATCCTCTTCGGTGGAAAGTTTACCATAGGCTTTCACCGTGAGTTCCGTATTGCTACCCCTGACCTTGCCTCCTGGCAGCTCAATGTTTTCGCGATCGAGGGCCGAACGGACATCCTGTATGGTGAGGCGATAGGCCGCAAGTTTGGCGGGGTCGAACCATATCCGCATGGCGAATCGTTGTCCGAATACATTCACGGAACTCACCCCTGTGATGGTCTGCAGCCTTTCCTGCACGACATTCTCCGCATAGTCTGTCAACTCCAGCAGGGTTCGCTTATTACTCTGCAGTTGCAAGAACATGATGGGGTCTGAATCGGAATCCTGCTTTGCGACGGAAGGAGGGGAGTCGATATCACGGGGAAGGATACCCGAAGCCTGCGATACTTTTTCCCGAACATCATTCGCAGCCTTCTCAATGTCCACGCCGAGTTCGAACTCCACGGTGATATTGCTGCTGCCCTGTGCGCTGGAGGAGGTGATCGTTCGAACACCCTCCACACCATTCACTGCTTTTTCAAGTGGTTCCGTGATCTGTTGTTCAATGATCTCGGCGTTTGCCCCCTGATAGGAAGTGCGCACGTTCACGACCGGAGGATCGATGGCCGGATATTCCCGCACACCCAGGAATGTATACCCTATTGCACCGAAGATGATGATCACGATCGAACACACCACCGCTAAGACCGGTCGCTTGATACTTATTTCTGACAGGTTCATCGGGCCAGCCTTTTTGGGGTTATTGAATCTTGATGATCTTCACTTTTGAGTCGGGTCGCAGGAACATGAGGCCTGTAGTGATGATGGTATCTCCCTTTGAGATGCCATCCAGCACTTGTACCCTTGCCGAGTCGCGGATGCCTGTGACGATATTTCGGAAACTGACCTCACCGCCCTTGTACACCACCACCTGCTTGCCGCGGGCGACCGGGATGATGGATTGTGAGGGTATCATCAGTGCATCATCGTTCTTGCCGAGGATGATCTTCACTTTTGCAAAACTGCCGGGAACCAGATATCGGTCTCCATTCTTCACGTTAGCCCGTAACACCAGGTTTCTGGTCGTCTGTTCAACACTGCTTTCTTTTGCAGCGATCGATGCGGCATAAACACCGGGAGAACCTTCCACGGTGAAACGGATCTCCATGCCTGTGAAGATCTCCGAACTGTATTTTTCAGGAATGCTGAATTCCAACCGTAGTTGATTCACTTGGCTGATGGTGGCGAGTATGTTGGCAGGTGTCACGTAGGCACCCGGACTGATTCTCTTAAGCCCCAGCCGACCGGAATATGGGGCCCTGATCTCGGTTCGGCCGATATTCACTTTTATCAGATCCATATCTGCATTCAGGTTGTTGACCGAAAGAAGGCTCAGGTCATAATCCTGCTGGCTGATGCCGCTGATCTTTAAAAGCTCACGCTGACGTTCTTCGGTCTTTTCTGCGATCTGTAACTGTACCTTGAGCTTTTTCAACTGGGCCTGGAGGTCTGCATCGAAGAGTTTCGCGAGGAGCTCTCCCTTCGCTGCATTCGCACCCTCCCTGATATTCAGGTATACCATCCTCCCTGAAATCTCAGGACGGATCTCAGTTGATTCGTAAGGCAGTATCGTACCCGTGACCTCGATGGACTGGCTGATGGAAACAGGCGACGCGATCAACCCTTCTACCTGTAATGGACCATTCCTGGCTGGCCCGGCGCTTTGTCCTGGACCCTGTGGTTTTTTCTCTTCACAGGAGTGCAGGATAAGGATGGTGATGAAAGCAACACAGAATAAATTTCTCATATCAGTCTAAAGTTATGTCAACCCGCGACAATCCTTGTGATATGCGGCACAAAAGAAAACCCGGACCTTGTTTAGATGTTAAAATCGATAAAAACCTTCACAACCGAAGCAAAGTATTGTCGAACTATTGCTTTAAATCCCTGTTTTTTGATATCTCAGCAGGTATATGCACGAAATATCATGATCAAAAGGCATTACCCAACCCGACAACCATTTTCGACTTGCTGCAAGGGGCTTATCAGCACAACGGAATTGTCCTTTGCATACACCCCTAGCACCAGGCACTCGCTGAAAAATTTCCCGATCTGCTTCACCGGGAAATTCAATACTGCAACGACCTGTTTCCCTGCAAGTTCATCGCTTTTGTAAATATCGGTGATCTGTGCGGAAGAACGTTTCATGCCATATTGACCAAAATCGATTTCAAGTGCATAGGCTGGCTTGCGGACATCTTTCAACGTGACCGCTGAAAGGATCGTCCCGACACGCATCTCGATCTGTTCGAACTCATTCCAGGTGATTTGCATATCCTTGATTGTGGTGCAAATTTGCACAAAAGGATGATACGACAGCAATTTGCTTTACCAAAGAATCATTTCGAGGCCGAGTTTTTTAAATTCTACCCCTTGTTTCTCATGGTTTGGATTTGACATCTTGAAAAAAGGCAGATCCTGCATTGCCTGATGATGAAAAGTATTTACAATGCTGGTATTCCAGGATGTTCAAAAAAGAAAGTCATCAATCATTTGAACCCGCTTCTACCTTGCGGAAGGGCGATTGAGCTTATCATGGTGGTCAGAGGAGGCATCGTGAATGGTTCGAAAACAATACGATGGTTTTTTGCAGACCGGCAATACACATCGGTAAGAGAGGACTGTTTCGAATATATGGGAAGATGAGATGTCCATGAAGGACATTGGGATAACATTGAATCATGAAGTGATTTGAAACTCACCGCATGATTGGTCATGTGCAACATAGTATGGAGGGCGTAGAATCCGAATACAGGAACTGAATGCCTGGTCTGTCAGATATCGGTTTTCTTCTCCAGTAGGATCTCGCCAAGACCGAGCAATTCATGACGCTTATACCTGCTTTTCTCATCATCAAAACATTTTGCGAATTCTTCGATGAGGAATGCGATGATTTTTCGGTTATCCATGGTCAGAAAGCATGCCGGACTTGGGGTTACGGAGATCCTGGAGAAATAATGATCGACATCTTTCTTTGTGTATACCTGTCCGGATATCGGATCGATGAAAAACAGGATCTTCGGCTCCTTGGCTGGTTTGCCGAAAGGCTCACGGGTATTGTCGAAATACGCAAGTATGAACTGTCGAGGAATGTGGATCGCCCTGACCGGAATATCAAGCATCTGACAGATGGTCTGATAGAGAATTCCGTTGGCGATGGAATTCCCGCGTCGGTTGTCAAGCAATTTATGCACCAGAAAATCTTCCTGATGTCGGTATGAGATCTCAACCCCTTTGAACATATGATGGGAGTAGAAGACCTTGTTGACTATATTTATCTGCTCGAGTGGAGTGAGATAATTGTTCAATTCCAGCCAGATACTCTTACAAAGTTTTTCCAATTCTGCCCTATATCCTGACAACATCAGGTCAGGGAATTTGTAACGGGACACTAAAAAAGCACCTTCGAGCAGATCATGCTTCGAGTCAATGGCCCATCTTCCGAACTCCTGTTGAAGATCTTTGAAATGGATCTTGTGGATCAACATCTCGATCCTCTCCTGGATGTATTCATCTTCGGTATGTTGCCAAAGACCTTCCAGGTTTGTGATCATTTCGTTTCCGATGCCGAGGATGCGGTCACTGACCATATTGAAGACATCCTTATCGGGGTCATCAATCAATGACAATAGTGCGGATATTTCCCTGTTGGGTTCCATGAAGTATTCAGTAAGGATACTAATACGCCGCAATGGATAGATTTATTGTTGTAAAAATGTCAGGTTTAGAGAATTAAAATTCGTGATTATCTAAACGACTGACACTCAGTAATTATCCACATGACCTTAATAACCCTTAAAGTCCACCTTATTTCTTTTTGGGAACACGCTTTTTAGGGGGATTTGCGATGGCTTCTTCGATCATCTGTTTGACTTCTTCAATATTGAGGTCTACAGCTTTCTCCTGCTTTTCTTTTGGGATCGGGAAATTCCTGAGGCCTTTTTTGATATAAGCGCCGTACGGACCACGCAGCAATTGAATTTTTTCTTTTTCGAAGATTTTTATGGTTCTTTCGTCCTTGGCTTTTCGTTTTTCTTCGATGAGTGGCGAGGCGATGTCAAGGGTCACTTCGTAGGGATCGTACTCTTTTCCAAGGGAGTAGAATTTTCCGTCGTGGGAAATATATGGTCCGAACCTTCCTATGTTCACCTGGACTGGATTCCCTTCGAATTCTCCAAGCATTCTTGGCAACCGGAATAGCTCCATCGCCTCATCGTAGGTGATGGTTTCGATGCTCTGCGTGTTCTTGAGTTTGGCAAATCGTGGTTTCTCTTCATCACTTACATCTCCGATCTGAACCATTGGACCATACCGCCCCATCCTGGCAATGACTTTCTTGCCGCTATCAGGATCCACACCCAGCTCCTTTTCACCCCGAATACGTTCTGCATGTTCGAGTGTGTTCTCCACGACTTTTTTGAAGGGAAGGTAGAAGTCATCGAGCATACTATCCCATTTCATACGGCCCATGGCGATTTCATCAAACTCACTCTCGATCCTTGCCGTGAAACCATAATCCATGACCTCATCGAAGTTCTGCACCAGGAAATCCGTCACGACCAAGCCCAGGTCTGTAGGAAAGAGTTTAGACTTTTCCGCACCCGTATTTTCACTTTCTGTTTCTGACTGGATCTTATCGTGCTGCAGTTTCAAAACACGATACTCTCTTTTAACCCCTTCCTTGTCTCTTTTTTCCACATAGCCACGTTTGAGGATGGTGGATATGGTTGGAGCAAAGGTGGATGGCCGGCCAATACCCAGCTCTTCGAGTTTCTTCACCAGCGATGCTTCCGTATACCTGGGGGAGGCCCTACTGAATCGTTCTGTAGCACGCATTTCTTTCATTTCAAGAACCTGACCCGGTTGAAGGGGTGGCAGCATACTATCCTTTTGTTCCTCTCCATCTTCAACCTCTTCTTCATCCTTACCCTCCATATATACTTTCAAAAATCCATCGAATTTCATCACTTCACCTTGCGCAGATAGCAATTCACCATTGGTAGAGATCTCGATCCTGGCAGTTGTTTTTTCGAGTTCTGCATCAGCCATCTGCGATGCCATGGTCCGCTTCCATATCAGCTCATAGAGCTTTTGACCATCTGCGATATCGATTTTCTGCCGGTCCATCTCTGTGGGACGAATGGCTTCGTGTGCCTCCTGGGCCGACTCATTCTTGTTTTTGAATTTACGGACTTGAACGTATTTTTCACCATAGGCATCATTGATCTGCTTTTTAATGCCATCCATGGCCGTTTCACTCAGGTTCACACTGTCTGTACGCATATACGAGATGTAACCTGCCTCGTAGAGTTTCTGTGCAACGATCATTGTCCGGCTTACACCATAGCCCAGCTTTCGGCTGGCTTCCTGTTGAAGGGTGGATGTAGTGAAAGGTGCAGCGGGTGTTTTCTTTGCGGGCTTTACCTGAATATCCTTCACCTTATATCGTGCACCGATGCAAGTATTCAGGAATTTTTCCGCGTCCACAGAAGTCTTGTACTTTGCCCCCTCTGCCTTGAATGTCACCGAACGCTTATTGATATCTGGAGCGATGAACCAGGCATCCAGCCTGAAACTGCTTTCGGCAAGGAAAGCATTGATCGATCTTTCCCTTTCTGCGATCAACCGTACGGCTACACTTTGTACCCTTCCTGCGCTTAGGTTGTTCCGCATGCTCATCTTTCGCCAGAGGACAGGTGACAATTCGAAACCGACAATCCTGTCCAGTATTCGCCTGGCTTGCTGGGCGTTCACCAGGTTCATGTCCACCGTTCGGGGCTTTTTTACAGCGGACTGAATGGCGGGTTTGGTGATCTCGTGAAAAACGATCCGCTTTGTGACGGACGGATCAAGACCCAATACTTCGCATAAATGCCAACTGATGGCTTCACCCTCCCGATCCTCGTCCGTCGCGAGCCATACTTCTTCCGATTTTTTAGCGAACTGTTTCAGCTCCTTGACAACTTTTTCCTTGTCATCAGAAACCTTGTACCTGGGCTTATATCCATGTTTGATATCAATCCCCATTTCATCCTTCTCCAAGTCGCGGATATGGCCGAAACAACTTTTTACAAGGAAGTCCTCACCGAGGATCTTTTCAATGGTCTTGGCTTTTGCGGGCGACTCGACGATCAGCAGATTCTTAGCCATAATGTTGATTCCGTGCTATTTACAGGGATGATTTCTAGATCTGCCACCTTCGGAATTCTGAGATTTCCGTGGGTAACAGACGGACAAGATAGGTTCAATCCGCGTGCAATAATAAGACAATGTATGATATTCCAAAAAATCAGGGATCCAAAGCCATTTGAAACAATACGGTCATGTCCCCATCGAATGTACTGCTACGAACAAGGAAAACCAGGTTGAGGCATACAATTTTTATGCAGAAAAAGATCATCTAAAAACGGTGCTTTCCGGCCGATCCATGTGAAAAGGATCATCATTACGCCGTACCATGTTCCGTGAAAATATCAAGATCCGCATCGTTACGGAAAAAATCCATGATCAAATTGCGTACCGCCGGATCCCTGTAGATCCTCCTGTGTCCAAGACCTTTTGTGATATGAAACCTGATATTCGGATATCCCGCTTGCCTGATGGGCAATGCATCCGAGAGCGGTGTCAGGTCATCCTCCTCATCGTGTATCCATAGTACTTGACCGGGTAAATGCGCTGCAATTCTCTTAATGGAAAAATGTGCCGGAGGAAACCCGGTCTTTTCAAGAATCAGTGTATTGAATTGTTCACGGATGCCTTGATCCAGTTGTAGGAAGTCAAAAAAAGTCCGAACTGCTGTGATCGTTTCCGTGGCCGGGGCTATCAAGACCAGTTTTGAATCCTTTTTGCCTGTCGCATGTTCAAGGAACATACTGACGGCCAGTCCGCCAAAAGAGTGTGCCATATAAGCATCGAATGGCCCGTATCGCAATTCTGCTTCCCGGATCGTCTCCACGTATTCCGGGAGCATGATCGTTTTCCCCTCGCTTCTGCCATGTGCAGGAGCATCAATGGCCACCACTTCATATCCATTTCGGATCATGGGCATCACATAAGCGTCAAAGTTGAATGAGGATGATTCGAATCCGTGAATGATGAGTAATCTTTTTGTTGACGGGTGGTTCCACCTGAATCCGGATATTTTTTTACCACTGCTATGAAAAGTGAGCGGTTCACTTTTCCTGAACACATCTGGCATTTTTTTGTGCGCATTTCGATATGGGGTGGAGAAGATCACCATCGCCATCCGGGCTGCCTTCCGTTTTGAGAACACGCCCATGAAATTTAGCTTTGCGCGCATATATCCGATCGCAATACGCTGTGCTAGCTGCATCTTTGGCATTAATTATATGTGTCTTTTTTCACTTATCGCGAAGATAGTCGTTCCGTCACGCACCATGCTATTTTGAATCCCTCCATCCGCCCATCGGCATGATCTCTTTCTGCCAAAAAAATCTCCACGGTAAGATCAATCCTCAAAATACATGTGATTGGCATCATTGCCTTATACGGATTCAAAGTGCTTGATTATATTTGGACATCTTTACACCTTGTCAAGTGTTTTATGTTCCAGGTGAATAAGTCTTCATATTGAAATACGGTCAACCTATATGAATCTACTCGCACAACTCAGGACGATCAGGATTTTCGCATTTGATATGGATGGTGTGCTGACAGATGGTGGTCTGTGGCTGCATCCTGAAGGGGAGTGGGTGAGGAGGATGCATATAAAGGACGGGTATGCACTCCAGCTTGCCGTACGAAAAGGGTATTGGGTCTGTGTCATTTCAGGTTCACAGTCTGGACCCGTTGCATCCAGACTTGAAAAGTTGGGCATAACGGATATTTTCATGGGTGTTTCGGATAAAAAAGAATGTCTTGAAGCATTTGCCCGGAACAAGGGCATCGATATGTCAAGGGTTTTATACATGGGGGATGACATACCGGATATGGATGTCATGAAGGCTGCGGGGATTTCGTGCTGTCCTTCCGATGCCGCCATTGAGTTGAGGGAATTCGCCACTTATCTTTCACCTATCCGGGGTGGAGAAGGTTGTGTAAGGGATGTTATTGAGAAGGTCCTGAAACTAAACGGCCACTGGGATGCGTCTGATGGCATCCGGAGTATATAATAAAGCGTAACTTTCAATTTATGAATCTGCCTGCTGCATTTCTCAGGTTGGTGCGTTTCCCAAATCTGGTCTTCATTGCATGCACCCAGGCATTGTTTTATTTCTGTATCATGGTCCCCCAGCAGACTGCGTTTCCGGGATCTGTACTCTCACTTGGGCGGACTGATTTTTTTCTGGTGATGGCAGCGTCTGTGCTCATCGCAGCAGGCGGTTACGTCATTAATGATTATTTTGATCTGAATATTGATAAGATAAACCGTCCAGACTCGCTGGTGATTGAAAAGGTCATCAAGAGAAGATGGGCCATGGTATGGCATTTGATCTTCTCGATCGGCGGCTTACTGTTGAGTTTTCATATCAGTATGCGCATCAGCAACATCCTTCCTGCCCTGTTCAACAGCCTGGTCGTACTGATGTTGTGGATGTATTCCACCACCTTCAAGAGGCAGCTGCTCATAGGCAACATCATCATCTCCTTACTTACAGCATGGGTAGTACTCGTGCTGTATGTTTGCGAGGCGGGCATGCGATTCGTCAGGGCAGACCGGAACCAGCTTGGGCTGATCGTCAGCATTTATAAAATGGCGATTCTTTACGGAGGTTTCGCCTTCATGTCTTCTCTGATCCGCGAAGTGGTAAAGGATATGGAGGACATGCACGGAGATGCCCGGTATGCCTGTCGGACCATGCCCATTGTTTGGGGTATCCGGGCAAGTAAGATCTTCACTTCCGTATGGCTGGTCGTATTGTTCTTTTCTGTCTTCGCATTAGCCGCCTATTCATTCATTATCCAACGATGGATCTTCGGGGCTTATCTTGCGATCGGTGTCATGTTCCCGTTACTGGTGTCATTGTTCCGGTTAAGGGTAGCTTCGGATATCAGCGATTATGCTCACCTCAGCAGGTTGGTGAAGTTCGTGATGCTGTCGGGGATCTTGTCCATGGGGCTTTTTCTCCTGGATGTTATGTAAGGACTTCCATTTCCAGCTTATTCTCCGGCCCTTGTCAGTCGCAGGTACTTCGGGTAGAACATGATCAGTTGCAAGCATACCAGTGGTTTTCCTTTGAAAAGAAACCCGATCATCTTCAATAGGCATTTGAGTGCGGAGTAGTCGGCGAAATGCACCCAGTGGTAACAGGTATATTTTAAATGTTTTCTGTCATCCTTGTCAGCAGGCTTGAATGGAAATTCATGAAGCATCTTGTTGAACAGATCGAATTTCATCGGGCGGTCACTATTCCACGGCTGAAGCCTGTTTCTTTTACGTAGCCTGTCGATGTTGAGATTTTGTTCTATGAAAAGAATGGCATCCGGAACGTAGGCGATCCTTGGGTTGATCTTAGCAGCAGAAAACTCGAAATGAGAATCTTCAATGCTTTTTAACGAAGTCCATTGTATTTCCCGTATGAGATCATATCTCCAGAGTATGGTTCCGGTCCCCCATAAGCGTCCATAAAGAAGCCCTTCAAGGAGACTTGAAACATCAGCCGGTGTGGTTTGGATCCTATTGAACCCTGTTTCGATATTGACCGTATTCCCGAAAGTGGCGATTATATCAGGCCTTTTTGAATGGATCCGTAATGATTCTGCAATGAAATTTTCTGACAGATAATCATCGCTGTCTAAAAACAGCAGGAAGTCTGTCTCCCCCGTAATATTCTCCATACCTGCCTGCCGTGATCCGCCAGGACCTTTATTGGCTTTATTCCGGAGGAGCAGCGGATCAATGCCGTAAGCCCTGATCTCTTCAAGGATATCATCGTTGAATTTCTCCGTACCGCAGTCATCCACCAAAATGATCCTATGTGGAAGATGAGTCTGTTTCAGCAAAGACCGGATCGCCCTCTCCAGCTTATGGATCTCGTTGAAAAATGGAATGATCACGGCAACCTGCTGGATGCGGTCCATTGAATCCCTGTGTATGACCTCCTTACTACTGAACCTTTGATGTTCTGTCGGCATGAATGTTCTCTTTGACGAATGATATCAGTAGAGATGATTGAAAATAGGATGAAATGTCCAGCTATTTTGACAATGAAATCACGAAACTATCTTTCGAACTGCAAAAGAAAAGAAATGACCGCAGGTATGCAAGATTAACATGCTGAAGTTTATTGGTATCTATTGCGATATTTGTTGTATCCGTTGAAAATCCGGTAATCATGTCATGAGAAAAATCGTCTTGGCTTCAGCATCTCCCCGAAGAAAAACCCTGCTTGAATGGGCAGAGATCGATTTCGAAGTCATTGCCAGCCATGCCGATGAAACGTTTCCGGATGGTTTCACACCTGAAGAGGCTGCCATTCATGTTGCCAACTTGAAAGCCCGTGCGGTCGAGGTCGATCAGCGCTACCTGCAGACCGGTGTGGTCAGGCCTATTGTTGCTGCGGATACGATGGTGATACTTGATGGTGAACATATTGGAAAACCAGTCGATCGGGCTGATGCGATCGGCATCCTGTCAAGGTTATCCGGGAGAAAGCACCTGGTCATCACGGGTGTGGTGATCCTCGAAGGGGAAAAATCCGTCAGTTTTTCAGATGTGACAGAAGTGACTTTTCACGAAATTCCATACGAAGGCATCTGTCATTATGTGGACCGGTA